>JAGXAJ010000155.1 GCA_018971625.1 Pseudomonadota bacterium | reverse complement strand
GACCGATAGCGCCGGTCTTGTGCGCCACTGAAAGACTCTCCTGGATCAACGCGACGAGTTGTTCCTCGCCGAGCCGCTGCCGCCAGCGTGTCATCGACGATCGATCGAACGGCAGACGGTGGCAGAAGCTCAATTCGCCGCAGAAGTATTGGTAATAGGGGTTCTCGATCCAGCGAGCGCACTGCACCTCATCTGACAGGTTGTGCGTGTGCTTCAAAATGAACAGGCCGGCGACCAGCCGCGTCGGCAAGCCCGGCTGTCCCGAACCTGCTTGGCACACCGAACTGAAGCGCTCATTCAGGATGTTCCAGTCGATCAGCGCGGCCAACCGCACCAGCGGATGACCCATGTCGATGATCTGATCGAGCGGCGGAAGCAACGGGTCTTTCTGGCGATCATCCCGCGGCTTGCTCATCGCATTCCCCAATGTCGACAACGCCGTCAGGGAATCACGAATCGCCCAAAAGCAAAATCCTAAAACGCAAGAAAGCGACGTCCATCACCCCGCTTTCCTGCAAAATCGAATACTATATCAAGACCAATTTTGCTTATTTCTCAGCTCAATCCGCATTCTTCACGGACGACTATTCACAAGATCAAGTGGCGGCATCGTCGTTTCCACGTCGGGCGCTAATTTTGTCCGGATGGCCCGAGCCGTCCTTGAGCAGATAAATGAGTTTGGGCCTTCGATAAAGACGTTGCGAAAAGAATTGCTTCGTGTTGGTTTTTGTACGTCTTTATCTGCAGGTAGCCTGCGCTCTTGTCTCCTGGTTTTCTATAGCCGCTTTCCGCAATTCCGGCTATCGATGACCCGCCCGCGACCAGGGTAAGCGGCACTGCATGGGCGATATCGGACGCCACAATCCCCGCCATCCGAAGGTGAGGATAGAGAATGATCAGGGCGACGACGCCGACCGCGCGGGCGCCGACCGAAGAGATGGTGACCAGCACGCCGAGAACAACTCCGAGGAGCACGATCACCAGGGCAGTCCGTCGCTCGTCGAACTGGCGAAATCGGCTGCGATGGAATTGGACGATCTCGGTCCGGAATATCAACGAGCCGGCGGTTATCAACAATGCGACGCGCAGCACAAGCGTGATCACGCTCCGCGCAGCGCGGCTCTCTCGATTGATGACAGGACGGTGAGCGTCGCGATGGTCGCCGGCACACTGCCGGCCGCGAGCCGCCGCACAATCCGCCAATCCACGCTGCGGGCCAGGCCGTGCATGACGGTGCTGCAGGTGTTGGTGGCCGCTGCGTAAAGCAGGTCGGTGCGGACCGCCGCCGCAGGGTGAATACCAAACAGCAGGATTAGCATCGGCGTCAGCAGAGATCCGCCGCCGATGCCGGTCATCCCGACCAGCAGGCCGACGGCAAAGCCCGGAAGCAAGTACAGCGGATCAATCGACAAGTGCGCTGCTCGAGAAGCGAGGTGCGGCGATGCTATAGTGTGTCGAGGACCGGGCACAAGGTAGCCGGGCAGTCAATTTCATAGCGCCTCGGAAAAGGGCCTCTATGCACAGCGACCCGATGGGCAAGTGATAGTAGCCGCTGGAGCAGCCGGGCACTGGAGGCGAGAAAGTCCGTTAGCATCCCCCGAGTTTAATGGAAGCTCTACTCGGAGGCACGTTTGGGTTCTCGATCTATGACCGCGGACTCACGTAGGTCCACCGGGCTCACGAATGAAACGGCTGGCTCCGTGCGAGAACGAACTCAATTTTTGGAAGTAGATGGCGGCGATATTCGCGCTCGATCAGTTTGAAGCAGTCGCAAGAAAGCTTTGACAGTTCCGTAGCGTCCTCTATCCTTACAGAGCCGCGCCTGGCGGTTATCGTTCCATCCTGTTGGAGAACTTCTAGACATTCTGTGACGCTGGCACGTCGGACACCCAGCAATTCAGCGAGGATTCCGTGAGTAAGCGGCATCTCATCGTCCCCCGTTGCGTTCTGGGCAATGAGGAGCCAGCGGGCCAGTCGCTGCTTGAGGCTGTGATATGAATTGCAGGCGCCCGATTGCGAAGTCTGGGCCAATACGACAGCCAGGTACCTTTCGAGGACGGAGCGCATGTGCGGGAGAGATTCCAAGAGCTCACAAAAATCCGAAGTTTTGATCCGTAATGCTTCGCCGGTCACTTGAACCGTCCTTCTATGCAGAGGTTTCGCACGCGTCGCAAGAACGACCGGAGCACCTACCAATCCGTCAGATCCAATCAGCCAGACCTCGACAAATTTCTCTCTTCCTACTCTCGCGGCCACCGAAACTAGCCCACGTTCTATAAAGTATAAGTGCTCCATTGGCAGCATGTAGTGATGAAGAACCTGGCGCGGCTCAAGCTTGACCCGCTCGCAAAAGTCTATAAGGCGCAAGAGTTCTTCATCAGGTATGAGCCGTAAGAGACTGTTTCGAACCTGAGGGGTCATTGCTTTCTGTGCGTACTATGCGGCTATGGTGAATGGAAGCCTATGGCGAGTTGCGCGCGCGCACAAGATGCGCCGAATTTGTCTCGGGAACATTTTGTCGCGCGCGAGCATCGGTTGCCGCGGGTACGAAGCTGTCATTTTGACCCAAGGTGAGCATGAGCGGAAGCGCCTCCGTGAGAGAGTGCCGCGAGGCATCGGTTTGTACGCTAGCGTACCTTTTATGGGCGACGATCTGGTGCTGAGATGCGCCTTTCTATCTTTGCGAAGAGGCAATACAAATTCTGAGGACGGAAAGGTCCGTTGCCGGAACACACGGATATGACGGACGCCTTTCCGCGGCATCCCGCGTGTCCCAATAATGTCCTCGGGCTCATTACCCGAGAGCATGTCGCCAACGGTACGAATCTATCCGCGGTAACGATCCGTGAGGACCGCGAGGCAAACTTCTGATATTTAGAAAGGAGTGACAAGCGAAACTTGGCGATCGGCCAGTTGTCGGTTCACTCCGTCAAGTGATGGGCGGTCACTGAATGTGGAAGCAAATGTTGCGCCACCAACGGGCCGCGTGTGTCGGCACGACGTTCATTGTTGATGTGATTGAGAATCCCGCTGATGATCGTAAATC
>JAGXAJ010000018.1 GCA_018971625.1 Pseudomonadota bacterium | reverse complement strand
GTTCTCGGTGCGCGAGCGCGACCTCGGCGGCGCGATCCGCGAGGCGCAGCAGAAAGTCGAGGCGCAGGTCAAGCTGCCGCCGGGATCGCGGCTCGAATGGGTTGGCGAGTTCGGCAATCTGCAGGATGCCATCAAGCGACTGTCGATCGTGGTGCCGATCAGCCTGACCCTGATCGCGGTGCTGTTGTGGTTCAACTTCGGCTCGATGGTCGACACGCTGCTGGCCATGAGCGTGATCCCGATGGCGGTGTTCGGCGGCGTGCTGGGTCTGCTGGTCAGCGGCATTCCCTTCAGCGTGTCGGCCGCGATCGGTTTCATCGCGTTGTTCGGCATCGCGGTGATGGACGGCATCATCATGCTGTCGCAGTACAATCAGCTGATCGACGAGGGTTTTGATCGTATCAGCGCTGTGGTCCGCACCGGCGAACTGCAACTTCGTCCGGTGTTGATGACCTGCGTGGTCGCCGGCGTCGGACTGTTGCCGGCGGCGCTGTCGGCGGGAATCGGATCGCAGGTGCAGAAGCCGCTCGCGATCGTGGTGGTGACCGGCATGATGCTGGCGCCGTTTGTCATCCTGGTGACCTTGCCGGTCCTGATCTCGTTGTTCTCGCGCCGCGCGCGGTGAGGCCCGGCGCCGCTCGTGAGCGTTATTGCCCAGATGGCGTGCGTGTGCGCAGGCCTTCCCAGGCGTCACGCACCTGGTGATAATGGACTTCGGGCAGATAATCCGGCGTGTTGAGCCCGAGCGTCTTGACGTCGAGCCTGCCGACGGCGCTAAGCAGGGTGTAGGAGGCGATCACGCGATCGCGCTGCGCGCCGATCAGCCGGGCCTTGGCTGAAATCAGATCCGCTTCCGAATTCAGGACATCGACCGTCGTGCGCTGTCCGCCCTGCGCTTCCTTCTGCACGCCCTGCAGCGCGATCGTCGCGGCGCGCACCTCGGATTCAGAGGCCGACACCGCGACCTTGGCGCCTTCATTGGCAACCCATGCTCCCAGCGCCGCGGTGCGGGCCTGGTTGCGAACCTGATCGAGCACCAGCCGGCTTTGAGTGGTGAGTTCCTTGGCCTGCCGGGTTTGCGATGCCGCAGTGCCGCCGTCATAGATCGGCGCGGTGACCTGGCCGGTGACCGAGGCCTGGTCGGTTCTGAAGGTGCCGAGTGTTTGATCATCATCCATGCTGTGGCTGGCGTTGCCTTGCAAGGTAACGGTAGGCATCAGGCTGCTCTCGGCGACGCGAATGTTGGTCGAGGCGATATCGACGTCGAAGCCCGCGGCGAGCACCGCCGGGTTCTGCTTCAGGGCAAGCGTGGTCGCGTCATCGCGGCTGCGCGGCAAATAGCGGTCCACGGTTTCAGCGGGACGCAAAGCGCCGGGAGAGTTGCCAATGACCTGAGTATAGGTGGCCTGGCTGACGGCGAGGTTGACTTCGGCGGCGTTGAGATCCGCCTTGCCTCGGCTCAGGCGCGCCTCGGCCTGTGACGTATCGGTCGGCGTAACGTCGCCGGCCTGGAGACGCCGTTGGGTGATCGCCAGCGTCTCCTGCAAAAAGCTGACATTGGAACGCTGCGCTTCGACCAGCGACTGATTGGCCAGCACGTTGGTGTAGGCGGTGACGGCATCGAGCAGCACGCCCTGGCCAACATTGCGCAGCGCCTCGCGGCCGGACTGCACCTGCAACTCCGCGACGCGCACGCTGTTGGCGGTCTTGAAACCGTTGAATAGCGTCTGCGTGACCGTTACTCCGATGATCCACGGCTTCAGGGTGGCGGACTGGACGGTATTGTCGGGCAGCAAATTGCGTACCGCCTGAAGTCCGCCGCTCAGGCTGGCGATGATCTGCGGCCGATACCCCGCCAGCGCCTGAGGGACGTTTTCGTCGGTAGCGCGTTGGCGCGCCCGCTCGGCGTTGAGCTGCGGGTTGGTCTGGTAGGCTTTCGCCAAGGCTTCGGGAAGGCTTTCGCCTGACGCTGCGGTGAGGCTGGTAAACCCGAGACAAGTCGCAGCGCCGAGACAGATGCCCGATCGAAGCATGTGCCTGCCCAATTGGCCAATTTTGGTGGCACGCCCAACCATATGTTCCCGCAACCAACCCGGCCGTTCGCCCCCCGCCGGCGTCCCGACACGTCTACCTGTTTAGAGGGCATAGCCGCCACAGGCAAACCATCGGCTGCAGAAACCCCCTGAATTCAATCATGCGCTGTTGCCGGTTCGTCACAGACGAATCTCGGGTACAAATGCGCTATAGCAGCCGCCGGTTACTGCCCGATCCGGGCATTTATCCGCCCATCGTGGGTCTGAATTTAATGCCGAAGATATTCTCCGACCCTGAAGCGATCGCCGAGGATATCATTCGTGACGTCGGGACCAATCTGGTGGTCGGCTTGCCACTGGGGCTCGGCAAGGCCAACCACATCATCAACGCGCTCTACGCGCGCGCCGCTGCCGATCGCGGCATCAATCTGACATTTTTTTCGGCGTTGACGCTGGAAAAGCCTGTCCCGTCGAACCTTCTGGAACGACGCTTCATTACTCCCGTGATCGACCGTTTGTTCGGTCGCTATCCCGATCTTGCTTACGCACCGGCCCTGCATGCGGGTGCGTTGCCGCCGAATGTCCAGGTGATCGAATTCTTCTTCCTGGCGGGAAGATGGCTGCATGTCCCGTTCGCGCAGCAACATTATATTTCGGCAAACTATACCCACGCATCGTCCTATCTGCTGGCGCGGGGCCTGAATGTCGTCGCCCAGCTGGTGGCCAAACGGGTGGTCGATGGCGTTGCGCGCTACAGCCTGAGCTGCAATACCGATACCACCCTCGATGTCCTGCGCGCCCGTGGACAAGGCAAGGCGGCGTTCAAGCTTGTCGGGCAGGTCAATTCCGAATTGCCGTTCATGCCGGGGCCAGGCGATCTGCCGGCACAGCAGTTCAGCGCCGTGCTGGAAGGACCCGCCACCGAATTTCCGCTGTTCGCGCCGCCAGCCGAGCCGATCACGGATACCAAATATGCCATCGGTCTTCATGCCGCGGGGCTGGTGCGCGACGGCGGTACGCTTCAGATCGGTATCGGTCAGGTCGGCGACGCGCTGGCGCAGGGATTGATCGTGCGCCATCGCGACAATGCGCAGTTTCAATCGATCATGAAGCGGCTGAGCCCAGCAGCGGAATTGTCCACGGACCTGCAGACCGGTTCGTTCGAAAAGGGTCTCTACGGCGTCAGTGAGATGCTGTTCGAAGCGTTTCTCGGTTTGATCGACGCCGGTATCATCAAGCGCGAAGTCGACGGCGTCGTGCTGCACGGCGCATTTTTTCTTGGGCCACAATCGTTTTACCGCGCGTTGCGCACTATGGCGCCCGAGCAAATCGCGCGGATCGAAATGATGCCCGTGTCCTTCACCAACGAACTCTATGGCGACGAGGACACCAGGCGACGCGCCCGCGTCGATGCCCGCTTTGTCAACAACGCGATGATGGCGACCTTGCTGGGAGCAGCGATTTCCGATGGTCTTGAAGACGGCCAGGTCGTCAGCGGCGTCGGCGGCCAGTATAATTTCGTGGCGCAGGCGTTCGCGCTGGCAGGTGCCCGTTCGATCCTGACGTTGGAAGCGACACGGTCTGCCGGCGCCAAAATCCAATCCAACATCCGCTGGACCTATGGTCATGAGACCATTCCGCGGCACCTGCGCGATATCATCATCACCGAATACGGCGTCGCCGATCTACGGGGCAAATCCGACGCGGATGTAATTGCCGCGATGTTAGGCATAACCGATAGCCGCTTTCAGGACGAACTGATGCGACAGGCCAAGGATGCCGGCAAGCTGCCGAAGAATTTCGAAATACCGGCTGGCTGCCGCGACAATCATCGCGAACGGATTGTCGATGCACTAAAGCCGGCGCGAAAGGCTGGCTTGCTGCCGACATTCCCATTCGGCACCGATTTTACCGAGGTCGAACAGCGACTGATTCCTGCCTTGCAGGTGCTGCAGGATGCGCAGCGCATGCCGCAGCGGCTGGCGGGATTGTTGTGGCGAGGACTGATCCACACGCCAGATGCGTCTGATTCCGAATGCCTGGCAAGACTCGGTCTCGACAAGCCGGCGACGTGGCCCGAGCGCGCCTATCGCGCGCTGGTCAGTGCGGCGTTGGCGAGGAGCCGTGCCGGGTAGTGCTCACCGGTTCTTGTTCACCGGCTTGCGCTTCTCGATGAACGCCGCCATGCCTTCGGACCGGTCTTCCAGCGAGAAGGTCGAGTGAAATAGATTGCGCTCGACATTCATGCCCTCCGACAGCGGCGTCTCAAAGGCGCGGTTGATGGCTTCCTTGGCCATCGCAGCGGCCGGGCGCGACATGCCAGCGATTTTTTCCGCGGCCGCCAACGCCTCCTCCATCAATTTGTCCGCGGTCACCACGCGGCTGACCAGACCCGATCGCTCGGCTTCCGCGGCGTCCATCATCCGGCCGGTGAGGCACAGATCCATCGCCTTGGATTTGCCGATTGCGCGCGTCAGCCGCTGTGTTCCGCCGATACCGGGAATCGTGCCAAGCGTGATTTCCGGCTGACCGAATTTCGCCGTGTCGGCGGCGATGATGACGTCGCACATCATTGCCAGCTCGCAGCCTCCGCCGAGCGCATAGCCGCTGACGGCGGCAATGGTCGGCTTGCGGCATCGCGCGACGCGATCGCCGCCGATCGCGGTGAAGTCACTCGCGAACATGTCGATGAAGGTCTTTGGCTGCATTTCCTTGATGTCGGCGCCGGCGGCAAACGCCTTTTCGCTGCCAGTGATCAGGATGCATCCGATCTTGTCGTCGGCCTCGAGTTGATCAATCGCGACGGCGATTTCCTTGAACACGCCGAACGACAGCGCATTGAGCATTTTCGGGCGGTTGAGCGTGACGACGCCGACCGCGCCTTTGCTTTCGACAAGGATGTATTCGAAGGTACCCATGCCTGATCCCGCGGTTGTTGCTTGCGGGCAATGTGCCCTCTGCCGGGATCGGGTTCAAGTAGCACGACTTGAAGCGGACACGACTTGCGGCTCGTGGGCTTGAATGGGCTTGTCCCGGACGCATTTGCAGCGTCCGGGACATCTGCCTTTACGCCATGAACATCCGCGCGGCGGAGGCCATCGTCAGCAGCGCGCCGAAACCGATGAAGATCTTGCCGATCAGCGAGGTCTGATCCCAGATGGAGCTTTGGCTGCCGGGGCTGGCGGCCGCGGCAGGCGGACTTGCGACCACAGCGGGCGCATCGGCTGAGGCCAGCATCACCGGGGCAGCCGTGGGTGCGCCTTCGTGCAACGCGCGGTCAACGTCGTTGAGTTGATCGGCTGCAACGACCGGCTCAGCGGCCGCGGCCTGCGCGTCATCGGGTGTGGCCTGAAGCATGTTGTTGGCGCGATCCGTCATCGCCCTGGCGCTGCCGGCCGGCGTGTCGGGGAAGGACGGCAATTGCGCGTTGGCGTTAGCGACCGAGGCCGGCATCCGGGAGGATTGGACGGTTGTGGGATTGTCGGAATCTGCGGTCGCTTTTTTGTCATCGGCGGTCGTATCCGCGACCTTGCTCGGCTTGTGATGCGCGTATTTTTTCAGATGATGCGAGCCGTGTTTGGTAACCGTCACAGCGGTCGAATTGTCCGTAGCGGTTGCAGCTTGAGACGCTCCGCTCAAGCAGATCCAGATTCCGGTCGCGAGTATCAACGCCGCGCGCATGCTGGCTTTGATGGTCATTTTGGCAATCTCCCCATTTGCCTCCCCGACGGAAATGAGACCCAGTGGCATGTCCGCAGCACGGCGGAAAAAGGGAATCTTCGGGCGAGACCGGGCGAAAACTAGGCGATCGTTTCTGTCACGTGCAACTCCACCGGCAGAAATCCGGCGCCACGTCTTCGCGGATGTCAGCCGGATCCATCGGTGGTAATAGCCCAGGCAAGCGGTATGATCGCGGTCGCGATTTTTTCGGGTGTCGACGCCGTCGGAGATCACGATCCCGTGAACAGCATCTCCGACGTAACAAATTGAAAGATCGGCCGAATTGCAGTGTGGGGAGCGCTTGTGCGCGAACGTGAAGACGAATGGACGGGCCTGATGCGGCGGGCCATTTCAGGCGATAGTGCAGCGTATCATCGGCTGCTCAAGTCCGTTACACCGGTGTTGAGAGCGGCAGCGCGACGCGGTCTGGCGCGGGCCGGACAACCGGTCGACCAATCCGAGGATATTGTGCAGGATATCTTGCTCGCGGTGCATCTGAAACGGCATACTTGGAAGACCGACGCACCGTTCACGCCTTGGTTGTTGGCGATCGCGCGCAACAAGCTGATCGATGCGTTGCGCCGCCGCGGCCGGCGAAGTTTCGTCAATATCGACGATTTCGCCGAGATGATTCCAAGCGAACCCGTAGCCGAGACCGCGCCGGCAAGCGAAGTCGCGGCGCAGTTGCAGTCGCTGCCGGCACGGCAGCGCGAGGTCCTCCAGTCGATTGCCGTCGACAGCGCCTCGATCCGGGATACCGCGACGAGATTTTCGATGAGCGAAGGCGCGGTGCGCGTGGCGCTGCATCGCGGGCTTGCCCGGCTCACCGCCAAACTGCGGGAACAATAACAATGGAAACCGATCAACTCATTCGGACGCTTGCCGCTGACAATACGCAGCGCACCCGCCCGGTCGGATTTATGCTTGCGCTGGCGCTGGTTGCCGCAGCGCCAGTATCGATCCTGATGTTCTTCATGACGCTGGGCATTCGCCCCGACGTGATGATCGCGATGCGCAATCCGTTCTTCGATCTGAAGTTTGCGGTGACGCTCGCGCTGGCGATCGCGGCGATTGTGGTCAGCCTGCATTTGTCCCGGCCGGAAGCGTTGCTGCGCGGCTGGGCGCTGTTGTTGCTTGTTCCAGCCGGTATCCTGGCCATCGGGATCGGCGGCGAGATGATGGTGCCACAGCGGTTGCCGATGATGGCGCGTTTGGTCGGCCACAATTCGCGCGTCTGCATGCTGGCGATCACGCTGTTTTCACTGCCGCTGCTGGCCGGGGCGTTGGTCGGCCTTCGTCACGGGGCACCGGTGCGGCCGGCTGTCACCGGTGCCATTGCCGGCCTGCTTTCGGCGGGGCTGGCGGCCACGCTCTACGCGTCGCACTGCACCGACGATTCCCCGTTGTTCGTTGCGACCTGGTACGGCATCGCGACCGCATTGGTCGCCGCAATCGGCGCACTGGCGGGATCGCGGGTTCTTCGATTCTAGGAATAACACAGCGCTTAGCGAAGTGGATTCAGGCTCGCGTCAAGAAAACGCGTCAAAACGAAAACCGGCCCTATTTCAATCAGAACCGAGATTCTCCGACGTCGTCTGCTGCATGCGGTGGAAGCGCAGCACCTGTTGCGCGGTCGAGGGCCGCAGTCGTTCATAGGTAGCCTTGCAGGCCTGCAGATCGGTGGGATCCATTCCTGAGAGATCGTCGCGCATGTTGATGATCGCCCTGACGGTCGACCACGACATGCCCGCGACTTTGGCCAGGATCATCACGCCCTCGGCGCGGGTTTCGATCATCATGTTTTCCGCGATCGTCACCGTGACATTGGCGAGCGCTGCGATCGCAGCGTTGGCTTCGTCGAACTTGCCGGCCTTGGCGAATGTCTCGACCTGATGTTCGCTGAGCCGGCCGTCCTCATAAAGGGATTTGACCAGCGCATGTGCAACGGCGGTTTTCTCGCTGATGGCCGACGGCGCCGAGCGCGCGAGCTTTGCTGCTTCGCGCACGGCGACCGGTACCTCGTCGGCCTGCCGCGGGTGCGCTGCTTCGAGGCGAGCACGCACCGTTTCCGATGCCTTGGCGAGGAGTTTCAGATAGAGATGCCGCGGCATATTCGGGCGCAGGCCGACGCAGGTCGCGAGATCATCGTCGCCCTCGGCGCGGTTGACCAGCCGGGTGAAGCCACGCTCGGAGAATTCGGCGCCCGGGTTGTTGACGGTGTTCTGCACCACCTCGTCGTCGCCGCGCAGCACCAGCACGTCGGTCACCGCGCCACTGAGCACCTTGCGCGTCGAGATCGCCATCAAATGCGCCTGGCTCTTGGTGCGCGCCGTCTCGATCAGCGCGTCGTCGTCTAGCCTTTCCGACAGCGACAATACGGGAGCCGCAACCTCGATCAGATCGTCCAGCGCCAGCGCGCGAACAGTTAGCGGCGGCGCGGTAGGAATCGGAGCGAGTCGGTTGGAGAGTAACGCTTTTGCCGAACTCTCGATCTGGTGGATCAGGCACTGGAATACGTCGTCAAACAGCTCGATCTGTTCGTCTGAATAATCCACCGCCCCGTTGATGAAGAGATCGGTCACCCGACGCAGCGTCTCGACCCGGCGCGCGACGGTGCCGTGCGTAAGCGTGGTCTGCAACTCATCGAGCAGATTGTCGGGACTGGCAATAGCGACTTTTGAATTCATGACTCTATCCTGGAGCATTCTGATATGTAGGCCCGTGACGGTTTCTCCGTCGCCGGGATGGAAATGGTAAAGTTACGCACACGCGATTTGATTACGTCCCCGCGCCTTGGCTGAATAAAGCGCGCCGTCGGCGCGCGCGAGAAGCGTGTCCGGCGTTTCGTCCGGGCGCAGCGTGGTAAGGCCGGCTGAAATCGTCAACTGCATGCCGGACGAGAATGCGCTCCAGTCGAGGCCGGAAATGATCAAGCGCAGCCGTTCGAGAATCCTGGCGGCGCCGTCGTTCGGCGTGTCCGGCATCACCAGCAAGAATTCCTCGCCGCCGTAACGGCCGAACCTGTCGATGGTGCGAATATTGGCGAAGGTGGTGATGGCAAACGTCCGCAGCACTTCATCGCCGGTCGGATGGCCGTAGGTATCGTTGATGCGCTTGAACCAGTCGAGATCGATCAACGCGATCGAGCAGGCTGTCTTGAGCCTGCGAGCGCTGGCAATCTCTTCATCCAGCATCCGCATGATGCAGCGGCGATTATAGGAACCCGTCAGTTCGTCGAGTTCGGCGAGTTCTTCGATGCGCCGATAGGCTTCCTTGAGCTTGAGGCCGCTGTTGTAGAGCGACCGACGCATCGTGCTGGAAAACATCCCGAGGAACATGCATCGACCGATCGCCAGCGCAAACACCAACATCGTGGCGAAGCGCTCCAGTTCGGTGGCATGCGGTATCGAGATCGGTTTGTCGGTCAGCATGAATAGCCCGGCGAGGCCGAGCGTCATCGCGGTCCAGACCGCAGCCGCCTGCCGCGGCGTCGAGCGCAGCGAGGCGAAATTGAAGATGATGAACAGCGTGCAAAGGAACACTACGCCGACCTGTGGCGCGATGTAGGTGAAGGCTAGCGCGACCGCCATGCCGACGATCGATTGCGGCGCGATGAAATAGTGATCCTTGAAGCGTTCGGTGACGCCGGTTTCCGACAGCGCGATATTGCAGGCGACGGTGAACAGGCCGGTGGCGGCGAACGAAGGCCCAATGAACGCTGGTATGGTGCCGGCCTTGCTGTAGATCAGCAGGATGAGGGCATCGATGACATAGCTGATGCCGATCATCCCCTGGATTTGCCGGCGCTGCCTGGCCCGGCGCAAAAGTTCCGTGGCCGTGCGCGGGCGGCCCACGACTTCCAGTTCAGCCGCTATCGGATCGAGAAGCGCGGACGCAGCGGTGCCCATGGCTTTGCCGTTGGTGGAACCAGGTCCAAAAATCTACGAGGGAAAGCCTTTAGGTTTGGTATCTTTTGCCGGCGAATTCCGCGCTGCCGTCTCCGTAATTTCCCTTATTTCGCAATGGAATATTGCGGGAACCGAGTCCTGTAAGGGGAGGCCGGGGAGCCGGCCCGAACCGTTCGTTCCGACGGTAGAAGAACGAAATCTGTGCTATGGGCCGGACCTTGCTAAGGTCATCTGCGACCCAGCGAGGGTGCGCAAGAAAGTATCGCTGTATTATGATACCAAGATCGTAACCTGGATCGGCGCCGAGTGCCCGGGCACTTTTTTATTTGCTATGTGCGGTACATCATAAATGACACTGCGGGATAAATTACAGAATCTTGGCTTTTTCGTCGAACCAGCCAGCATCTCGGCCCGACCAACCTTGCGAGACGGCCATTGAGTGCGACGCAGGCGGCTTCGGATGAGGTCCTGATCGCTCGGATTGCCCAAGGCGACCGGCTCGCCATGCAGGTGCTGTACGGCAGGCACCATGTCAGGGTGTTCCGCTTCGGTGTTCGACTTGTGCGGGACGAGCAGGTTGCGGAAGATCTCATCAGCGAAGTGTTTCTCGATGTGTGGCGCCAGGCCGGCAAATTCGAGGGCCGATCCGCGGTTTCTACGTGGCTGTTGGCCATTACGCGATTCAAGGCTCTTTCCGCGCTCCGGCGTCGGAAGGATGTTGAACTGGATGATGAAGCCGCCAATGCGATCGAGGATGCCTCCGACGATCCAGAAGTGTCGGTGCAGAAAAAGGATACCAGTCAAGCGTTGCGCAACTGTCTGAGCGCACTTTCGCCGGAGCATCGGGAGATCGTCGATCTCGTCTACTACCACGAGAAGTCCGTGGAAGAGGTGGCTGAAATCGTCGGCATTCCGGAAAACACTGTCAAGACGCGCTTGTTTTATGCACGCAAGAAACTTGCCGAACTGCTCAAGGCAGCCGGCGTGGAACGAGGCTGGCCATGATGGCAATGAAGAAAACGCTGGAGCAAGAGCCCAGTGAAATCGAAATGCTGCTGCCGTGGCATGCGGCTGGCACGCTGGCCGCCCGCGACGCGAAGCGGGTCGAAGAAGCCCTGGCCCGCGATGCCCAACTTGCCAGACAATATGCCGCGATAAGGGAAGAGTACACCGCGACCATCAGCCTCAACGAAAGCCTCGGCACGCCGTCGGCGCACGCAATGACGAAGCTGTTCGCTGCCATCGATAGCGAGCCGGCGCGCAAGCCATCGATCTCGAGCAGGATTTCCGCTGGAATCTCCGGATTTTTTGCCGGCCTTTCTCCACGTACGCTGGCCTGGTCGGCCAGTCTCGGCGGATTGGCGCTCGTGCTGCAGGCTGGCGTGATCGGCGCGGTTCTGGTCAAGAACGAGCAGTCCGGGACATTTCAAACCGCCTCGCTCAGCACGGACGCGCCTGTCACCCGGTCATTGGCTCCGGAGGCGCCGCGCGCGCTGGTGCGGTTTGCACCGGATGCCCGTGTCTCCGACATCACGAAGCTGCTCGCGACCTATCAGGCGTCGATCATCGATGCCCATGGCGACATGTTTCGGTTGCAGTTCGGCAATCGCGCGATGTCGAAGGATGATGTCACCGGCCTGATGAACCGGCTGAAGAGCGAGAAGATCGTCAATCTCGCGGTTGCCGCCCCGTAGGCCGCGCATCTCTCACTGATGCCTTTGGCCAGCTTGATACCGAGGTCTCATGGTCCGTGATCGTGCCAATCGGCGAATGAAGACATTCGGCGCCGTGCTGGCGGGCGCGGTGATGTTGATCTGGAGTGCAGGCGAGGCGATTCAGGCGCAAACTATGATGCGCTCGCCGAGCATCAACATCGCGCCGCGGATCACCCGTATCAATCCGAACATCACGGGCAGGGTGATCACCAATGTCGAGAGGTTTCCGCGCGGTCCCGGCTGCGGCGACGCAGATCGTGCCGGATGCTCCAATCAATTGTCCTCATTCAGCGATGGCGGAAGTAGCCACAAGGTACTGGCGCAGACCAGGCACGACAGTCCGCGGCGCGGCGCACAAGGCGCGCTGAACCTGCGCTTCGTTCCCAATGAAATCGTGGCCGAGATCGATGGCTCGCTATCGCCGGCACAGGCCGACGGACTGGCGCGGCGACACGGTCTGGCGCGGCTGCAGTCGCAGACCGTTCCGTTGATCGGCGCCACCATCGGCCTGTTCCGCATCACGGATCGCCGCTCGGTCGGTCGCGCGAGCCGCGACTTTGCGACCGAAACCGGCGTGCGCTCGGTGCAGCCGAACTACCGCTACGCGTTGCAGGACCAGAAGGTTACGCTGACCGAGGGCGATCCGGCGCAATACGCGCTGGCAAAACTTCGCTTGCCGGAAGCTCACACGCTCGCCCACGGCGCCCACGTTACGATTGCGGTGATCGATTCCGGAATAGACGTCAAGCATCCGGAATTCGCGGACAGTATTGCGGCCTCTTGGGACGCGCTCGGCAGCAAGGAAGGTCCGCATGTCCATGGCACCGGCGTGGCCGGCGCGATTGTCGCACATGTCCGGCTGATGGGGAGTGCCCCGGCGGCGAGGATCCTGGCGATTCGCGCCTTCGCCGCGGGGCAGAACGGCGCCGAAAGCACCTCGTTCGTTATCCTGCGCAGCCTCGATTACGCCGCCTCTCATGGTGCCCAGATCATCAATATGAGCTTCGCCGGCCCCAAGGACGCGCTGATCGAGCGTGGCGTTGCCGCAATCGCGGCGAGGGGTATCGTGATGGTGGCTGCCGCCGGCAATGCCGGCGCAAAATCCGCCCCGCTGTATCCGGCTGCCAATCCCGATGTGATTGCAGTCAGCGGTACCGACGCGCAGGACAGGCTGTTTTCGGCATCGAACCGCGGCTCCTACATCGCTGTGGCGGCGCCGGGCGTCGATATTTTCCTGCCAGCTCCGGACGATAAATACCAGATGACGTCGGGTACCTCGTTCTCGGCGGCTTTGGTCAGCGGTATCGCGGCACTACTGCTGGAACGTAACCCGGCGCTGAAGCCGGAAGATCTTCGCACGATGCTGACCAAGACCGCCCGCGATCTCGGTGCGCCCGGCCGCGACGATTTGTTCGGCGCCGGCGAGGCCGACGCCTATGCCGCCGTCAGCGCAACCGTCGCAGCGTCGCGGCCGGTCGCGGCATCGGATCGCCCCGCGACAGAGCCGCCCACCGAAAAGCCGTTGGATCAAAAAGAGGTGGAACAACGCGATGGTCCGACCGAGCGTGCATTGGCGTCGGACAAAGCGGCAGCCGGCGAGGCCGATCGGCCGGATGCGCGTTAGTGAATGGCTCAACGACGGTAAAATCCCCGCCGGGATTAAAAAAGTCCTTTGGGCTTTGAACGTTCTGCCACCCTGCCGCGACATATCAGTGTGGGATTGGTAACTCCTCCCACGGCTGTATTCGGCGCGAGCGCCCATCCACCCCAGCGCCCACATATAGCTTGACCCGTCCGGTTGTCCCCCCGGGCGGGTCTTTCCTTTTTTGAGTGGCTTTCCGGCCGATTTGCCTGCCGAGAACCTTGGCCAAGAACCCCGTATCTTCGCGGTGTTTTGTCTGGGGATGGGGCAGCGCGAGCTTGCTCACTGGACATTGGGAAAGTTTTCCACAGAATATCCTTGTCACGTTCAATTGATTCGGTGCGGTTGCGTCTGCGTCCGTTCTTCTCTTTACGGGCAGCTTCATGACACAACAACTCGACGTGGCTCGCGGCCGCGATGTCCTTGCGCGTTGGCGCAATCTTGCCGAGCAAAGGCTGGAATACCTCACCGAGCTGTTTGAGTCCGGCCGCTGGCGCCGCTTTCACACCGAGGCCGCATTCCTCGAAAACATCAGGGAGGCCAAATCGGCGGTGGAAACCTGGCGTGACCTATCGATGCGCGAGGCTTCTCCTGACAATTCCGCGGTCGATGTTTCCTGGCTTGGTCGCGCCGGCAAAACGCCCGCGCGCAATCGGGCGCAGAGCAAGCGGGCTTCATCGCAACCGATACGTTTTCCTGCGGAATTGACCACCAAGATGTATTCCGTGGTGGCGATCGATGCGCTGGCTTTCGAGCCGGACTTGCCGGCGCTCGAACTGACGCCGGGGCCGGCGCGAGACAACGCCGCCGAACCGGCGCGTGATGTCGTTTCGATACAGGAACGCTATCCGCTGCTACGCAACGCGCTCTAAAACCTTTTCCGTTCGATGGAATCGGAACTGGGCTCTAGATTCTTGTTTTGACGCGTTTTCTTCACGCGAACCGGTATCCACTTCGCTCGAAAACGCTCTAGCTACTTCTCACCACGTTGTTGCCGACGACGACCTGCGCAAAGCGTTGCGCGCCCTCGGCGGCGAGGTCAGGCGTGATGGGACGGGCGTGGTCGAGACCAACCACCGCGCCACGCGGGGTTTCAGAAATGATGTTGGTGTTGACCAGCGCGGTGCCCGCGCCTGGCGTCACCGACACGCCGACGCCGACAAGCGCCTTGCGGATGACATTGCCCGAGATGACGACGTCGCGCAGATATTGGCCCCAGCCGGCCATGATGCCGAACGAGGGCGCGTTCTCGATCAGATTGCCGGTGACGGAGCTGTCGGCCTCGACATAGATGCCGACGCCGGCATCGTCGTCAGGCGCGGTGCCGATCGGCCGCTTCGGCAACAGGTTGCGGATGATGTTGCCCTGCACGACGGCGATGCGTCCGCCTTCATTGAAGTTGCAGACCGAGACGCCGAATGCCGCGCCGTCCACGGTGTTGCCGGCGATCACCGCGCCCTCGAAGGCGAATTCGGAATACAGCGCGACCTCGCGGACGTCGCTGACGCTGTTGCCTGATATCTGGATGTTGGACGCCGAATTGCCGCGCACCGCGGAATAATCGCAATTGCGGATGCGATTGCCGCGCACGATGACGTTGCCGGCGCGAAACGCGTTGATGGCATTGCCGTATTGCCCGGAGCCGCCGGGACCAGCTTTGATATCCTCGAGGCGGTTATCCAGCACCAGTGTGCCGTCGTCGCCGATCGCGTTGCGCAGGATCTCGATGCCGTTGTCGTTGGTGCCGATGATGGTGTTGCGCGCGACCAGCAAACCCTGTGCGTCGAACGAGACGAACGCGGTGGAGGCCGTGTTGGTGATGACGTTGCCGCTGACCTCGCCTGAGACTTCCTCAAACCAGATGCCGGCGCCGCCGCTGCCTATTATTTCGCAATCAACGATGCGGATATCGGCTCCGCCGAAGCAATGCACCAGGCCGCGCCGGGGCGGCAACGTAATGCCGCCGCCGTCCAGCGTGATGCCAGAGAGGCCGATGTGCCCGGCGCCTTCGCCCTGCAGCATCGACGCGCCGCCGTTGAAGGCTAATTTGGTAGCGCCGCGCACGCCGACCAGTTGCGTGCCATTCTGGAGATGAAGCAATCCGGTACGATAAACGCCGGGCGGCAAGGCCAGCGGCACCTGCGCGCGTGCTGCTTCGTCGATCGCGCGCTGCAACGCCCTGGTCTGATCGTCAGAACTGCCGGGCCGCACACCATATTGCGTGGCATCACGCCCGAGCACCGATGTCAGCGGAGCCGCTTGGGCGGCATCCGACGACGCCGAGAGCGCGCCGGCAACGCCAGCGGCGGAGGCTCCAATCAGATGGCGACGGTTGAGGTCCATGATCGCGCTTTTCCGGGGCGCAGTCTTGCGCCTGTATTCCCTGAAGTAACGCAAAAATGCGGCCGGGCAGGTAAGGCGGAAGGCGGAACGCGGCGATTGTTGGCGGTAGGGTTAATCGTCAGCGAGTTTTCTTGCCGATTCGCGGCAGCAACTGCAGGACGCTATGCGGATTTCCGCATGTCGCTTCGCGCCAGTCTTACCATTTCCATCAGCATCGCTTCACTGGCATCGACAAGCTCCTCGAGCGTGATGCGGGCGGTTCCTTTTTGCCGGGAAACGCCATCGCGCGCCAACAGCGGGACATGAATGAACGCCGCGAGGTGCGGGCCGTCATGGCGTTTTGTCGCTTCGATCGCCCGCCAGCTCAGATAATTGCAGAGATAGCTGCCGGCATTGTTCGAAGTACGCGCATCGATGCCGGTGGCAAGCGCGGAGCGCAACAGCCGTTCGGTGTGCGGGCCGAACATCATCGCGTCGGCGCCGCCGGCGATCGATCCCTTGCGTACGCGCGTATGATTGGCGTCAGGCCACAACATGGTGACGGCATTGCGGGCGCGGGTTTCGATTCGCACCCAGGAGGTGCGTGTGGCGAGGCCGAACATCAATAGCGCATCCGGAAGATGCTTCCCGAGCAGTTCAGGCAATTGCCGGTCGACCGCGCTGTAGCTGACGGGAAAGATATGGCCGCACAGTTCAACATCGGCCAAAGCTGGACGGCGCAGCTTTATCAGGCGCGCGACCAGCGGCTGCGTCGGATTGTATGGCGCGCCCGGGAACGGCTCAAAGCCGGTGACGAGGATACGGAGTTTCGTCATGTGAAGCGGCTCAAATCCATCGCAGTAACGTCATACCCGGCGGGCGGCTAGCGCAACATTCCCGCGATCTGTTCGGCCGCAACCGCTGGCGCGATACGGCCGTCGGCGACTTCGACCTCCGTCTTTCTCACCTTGTTGCGGATCGCGGGATCGGCGCGCAGCCGCGCCATCAGCCGCTGTTCCAGCATCGACCACATCCACTTCACCTGCTGCTGCTGCCGCCGTGCGGTGAAATCGCCGGATGCGTTCATCGCGGTGCGGTGATCGAGAATTTTCTGCCAGAGTTCGCTGAGGCCGGCGCCCGTCAGGGCCGAAAACGTCACCACGGGCGGATGCCAGTGTTGCGAGCGCGGGCCCAGAATGCGCAGCGCGCTGCGATAGTCGGCAGCGGCACGATTGGCACGCTTGATGTTGTCGCCGTCGGCCTTGTTGACTGCGATCATGTCGGCGAGTTCGACCAGACCCTTCTTGATGCCCTGCAATTCGTCGCCGGCCCCCGGCAGCATCAGCGCCAGGAAAAAATCCGTCATGTCGCAGACCGCGGTCTCCGATTGCCCGATGCCGACGGTTTCCACCAGCACGACATCGAACCCGGCCGCCTCGCACAACAACATCGACTCGCGGGTCTTTGCCGCGACGCCGCCGAGCGTGCCCGAACTCGGCGACGGACGGATATAGGCGTCCCCGGATGCGGACAGCCGTGCCATCCGGGTCTTGTCGCCCAGGATCGAACCGCCGGTACGGGCGGAGGAGGGGTCGACCGCCAGCACCGCAACCTTGTGGCCGCGCTCGATCAGGAACATGCCGAGCGCGTCGATGGTGGTGGATTTTCCGACCCCCGGCGCACCGGTGATGCCGACCCGGACCGCCTTGCCGGTGTCCGGCAGCAGCGCCTGCACGAGATCGCGCGCCGCGGCCTGGTGATCGCCGCGCCGGCTCTCGATCAGCGTAATCGCGCGCGCCAGTGCGGCGCGGTTGCCGGCACGGAGATCGTTGGCGAGCGTATCGATCTGATTCAATTTATTGGTCAGACGTTCGGACATGCTCAGGCTTTATATCGGATGGAAGCTGCCGACGAGAGAATAAACCTGATGTTGGTGCACAATGCAGCCGTATCGAATCTACCGGTGGAGGTTGGCGCGGTAGTAGTCAATATAGCCGCCGCTTATTTCGACTTTTCCCGATGTTCTTGTTTCGCAGAAAGCAAGGTCAGTTCGGTCTGGACAAGAAGATTGAACGCCGGGTCGAGAACGTCCATCAACGGCGCATCCAAGGTGGCACGCAACTCTTGTTCGGTACCCAGCCTATCGCCGCGATTCGATAGCATGAGGGCTGCGTAGAGATGTGAACGGGGATCGTTCGGATATTTTTCAAGGGTTTCCCGAACGTCTACATTCGTTTTCGGTGGTGCCCCGGGAGGAATGAGGCGGGCAGTGGCTGACCAAAAATGATACCTCAGGGAGAGTTCAGTCCCGGCCGCCAAGACACCCAGCACCCTCAGACAGATGATGGCGATCGCGTTTCGGCGAAAGCCGGGTAGCGCATCGTTCCTTGGCCAAAGCTGGCAAAGAACGTAGGCTGCCATAGCGCCGACGAGCGCCCCGCCAATATGAGCCCCGTAATCGATTCTGGTTGCCGCGGCGGAAGCTGCTGGTAGCAGTGACGGGACCAGGATTTGTCCCGCGCGTAATTGCAGGCCGGTGCGATTGGGACCAGCGGCGTAGCGGAAACTGATGACGAGCACGGCCGCCAACAAGCCCATGATCGCGCCGGAAGCGCCCACGGTAACCAGGCCATGAGGGTTGACCAGCAAGGATCCGCACGCGCCGCCCAATGCCCCGATCACGAACAGCGCGACGAACCAGAGCCTTCCGGCTTCACGTTCCAACGCATAGCCGGCAATCAGAAGCGCCACGCCATTGGATAGAATGTGCGCGAGGCTGGCGTGCAACAACGGACCGGAAAATACGCGGTACCACTGGCCATGCTCGATGGTGAGCAGATATTGCAGGCCGCCAAATACGATCAACGTTCTGACGCTAGGTGTGAGCCCGCTTGCGGGAGCATCGATCCCGAAGCGAAGTTCGGCACAAAAAATCATCACCAGCAAGCCAACCAGTCCGAATGTCAGATAGGGAACAATTGGCGGGGGTGGCTCGACACCGATGTCGGGTACGGGTTCGGCTTCGCCGTCAACCAGTCTCGGCGATTGCAGCACCGTCTCGATAAACCCCCATTCCGGCTGGCCCTGCAGCGAACTCGACCAGACGGTGCCGCCAACGGTATCAACCGTCAGTGCAGACGCGAGGCATTTTGACGTCAGCTCAGGCAGCCGAACCGTCTTCAGCCGTTCCTGTTGTCCGGGAGATGTCGGCCCAATCTCGATGACACGAATGACGATCGGCATTCGCTCGGTCTCGAAAGAGCCGATGGCGTGAGAATATTTCAGGCATTGCTCTGCAATTCCCTCCAGCTCCGCGATGGGTAGATCAAATTGCTTTCCGGGATGGGTCTCGCGATCAATCAGGCAAAGGATGGTGAAGGGACCGTGGCCATTCAGCGTCAGGACGATATCGCTCGCTGAGACAAGTTTCTGCGCTTCCGGGACCGTGCCGGCTTTGAAGCCCCTCTTTGCGATGAACCGCCTGGCGAGATAGCTGCAAAACGTTTCCCCAGGCGCCGTGGGGGTCTCAGCCCGAGACACACTCGTTATGGCCTCGGACATCTGCTTCCGCGTGAAACTAATTTCGCAATGGCGATACGAATATTGATTGCAGTTGTAAGCAATACAACTGATGGGTCAATTGTTAATTTGAGCCCGGTCATCGCCCTTGGGCCGCGCGCCAGCAAAAATCGATGCGCCTTCCGGGCTCAAATAGGGCTTCAAGGTTTCCCACGGCACGAATGCGACGTACTCGCCCTCGGCATAAGGGCCGACTGCGTAAGGCGGGTAGTGAAAGGTGAGGCCGGAGCTTTTGCCGGAGACGGTGGATGGTGCGAGCGTCACCGCGCCGATCTTGAGCAGTTTTGGCTCGAGGCTCCTGAACCATTCGCTCGTGGCCGTTTCGGTGGCGTCACGTTTCTTCTTTTCGATCTTCAGCGACGCGATCACGGCCTTGAGGATCGCCTGCATGGTCGGGCAGTTATCGGCGGTCTCGGTAAAGAAAGGCCGGATGCTGATGCGCTTTTGTGCGGTCCGGTCCCACAGGATGGTGTTGACGTCAGTGTTCGGATGCGCGGCGTGGGCGTCGACATAGTCGGAGCGAAGGATGCTCACATAGCGATCGGCGACCACCGAGCGAATGTCGTATTTGCGCTCATAATTCCAGCCGCCATCGCGAAACATTTGCGGATCCGTCTTGCGGTAAGAGTCGGCATCCGCAGCCTGCTTGTCGATCCACTTCTTACCGTCGGCCAGGCAATCCGCTGCGAGTGCCGGATCGGCCTTGATGCTGTCGCTGACGAAAACGCTGGCTTCGATGTTTTTGTTTTTGATGGTGGCGTCAGGCTTGGGGTCGGCGGCGAGGATAGGAGCCGCCGAGTCAATTATAAAGAGTGCGGCGATCACTATCGTCCACAAAAAAACCCGCGTGCGTATCATTCCATCACCGGTTGTAGTCTGTTTCTCATTTCGTATGAACAATTTCTTGAAGCAAGATATCGAGTTTCGATAACACTTCGTCGAGAGGAAGCATTGTGCAGACATCGTCAGAAAACGCATAGACTCTCTCAATAAAGATGCTGATGTCCTGCACTGACTGGGGTACTTGGTTGAATTGAGAAGGGGAGGCGACCAAAATATATTTACTCACGCAAGCCATTGTTAGAAAGATGAGTTGGGTCGCATAAGCCCTTAACACCGCCCCTCGTTGAAGTGTTTGGATCTCTTTGGCGGAATAAGTAAAGAAATGCGTGTGATGGTCAAATTCAAAATGGGTATATTTTGACAGTAGGCCGTAGAGTTGACCGGCGCTTGGCACATATTTTTTGAAATGGTTCAGGCATAGGATTGGCCGAATTGACTTTATGTCCTCGGACGGTTCCAATAAGAGAAGCTTCGAGCAAAATGCGAATTGTTCGATCGCTGACCTTAGTATGGTTGCGACCTCACAGAGATAGCCGAGTTCAGATAGGCGTTTGGCTGCATCTAGTGAGCCAAGAGTTCTGAAGAAAAATTGCCAAGAGAGGTTATCTTGAGATGGATCGTTGACGGATTTTACCTTGTCCTTACCGTGAGTAAGATATCCATCCAAATATTTTCTGCCCTCGCTAAAGATCGAGTCAATTCTATCCGTAAGACCCAGCCAGCGAGACTCGACAGAATCCTTTGCGTATCGCTTTTCGGCGTATGCAATGCCGATTTGCATTCTGCTTGCGAGCAAAGCAGCAAGAAGGCCCTTCCGAAAAACGAGATCATATTTAGTGGATATGCCGATGCGGGGAAGTCGTTTTCCACCTATCGTGTAGTGCGCAACATAGTTCGGCAACAAAGGAAACAAAGACTCGTAGCGCTCTATAGGTTCAAATGAATGCCACGGTTGTTCGTCTTCAGGCGTCATTCGGCCGCTTCACTATGCCCTAATCTGGCGTTGAGCTTGTGGATCAGCTCCTCGGCAGCGTCGGCGATCACGGTGCCCGGCGGGTAGATCGCCTCGACGCCGGCGTTATAGAGCGCGTCGTAATCCTGCGGCGGCACCACGCCGCCGATGATGATCATGATGTCGTCGCGGCCCTGCTTCTTCAGCGCGGCCTTCAGTTCCGGCACGGCAGTGAGATGTGCCGCGGCCAGCGAGGACACGCCGAGAATATGCACGTCGTTCTCGACCGCCTGCCGCGCTGCCTCCTCGGCGGTCGCGAACAGCGGTCCGATATCGACATCGAAGCCGACATCGGCAAAGGCGGATGCGATCACCTTCTGGCCGCGGTCGTGACCGTCCTGGCCGATCTTGGCGACCAGAATGCGCGGCCGGCGGCCTTCGGCTTCCTCGAAGGCATCGATCAGCGCCTGCACCTTTTCGACCCGGTTCGACATGGTGGATGCCTCTCGCATGTAGATGCCGGTGACGGATTTGATCTCGGCACGATGCCGCCCGAATACCTTTTCCATTGCGTCCGAAATTTCGCCGACGGTGGCCTTGGCGCGGGCGGCGTCGATCGCCAGCGCCAAAAGGTTGCCGTTGCCTTCGCCGGCGCTGCGGGTCAGCGCGGCCAGCGCGTCGTCGACGTCCTGCTGGCTGCGCTCGGAGCGCAGCTGCACCAGCTTGTCGATCTGCAGCCGCCGAACCGTGGAGTTGTCAACCTTCAGCACGTCGATCGGCGCTTCATTGGCCGGCTGATACTTGTTGACGCCGATCACCGCCTGCTTGCCGGCGTCGATCCGTGCCTGCGTCCTGGCGGAAGCTTCCTCGATCCGCAGCTTCGGCACGCCAGCCTCGATCGCTTTTGCCATGCCGCCGAGTTCTTCGATCTCCTGGATGTGGCCCCATGCCTTGGCCGCGAGATCGCGGGTCAGGCGCTCGACATAATAGGAGCCGCCCCAGGGGTCGATGATCCGGGTGGTGCCGCTTTCCTGTTGCAGGAACAATTGCGTGTTGCGGGCGATGCGCGCGGAGAAATCGGTCGGCAGCGCCAGCGCCTCGTCGAGCGCGTTGGTATGCAGCGATTGGGTATGACCTTGCGTCGCGGCCATCGCTTCGATCGTGGTGCGTACCACATTGTTGTAGACGTCCTGCGCGGTTAACGACCAGCCGGAGGTTTGGCAATGCGTGCGCAGGCTGAGCGAGCGCGGGTCTTTCGGGTTGAAGGGTTTCAGCAGCTTCGCCCACAACAGCCGGGCGGCGCGCATCTTGGCGACTTCCATGAAGAAGTTCATGCCGATCGCCCAGAAGAACGACAGCCGCGGCGCGAAGCGGTCGACGTCGAGACCGGCGGCAAGGCCCGCGCGCAGATATTCGACGCCGTCGGCGAGCGTATAGGCGAGTTCGAGATCCTGCGTCGCGCCGGCCTCTTGCATGTGATAGCCGGAGATGGAAATCGAATTGTATTTCGGCATCTTCTGCGAGGTGTAGGCGAAGATGTCGGAGATGATCCGCATCGACGGCGCCGGCGGATAGATGTAGGTGTTGCGTACCATGAACTCTTTCAGAATATCATTCTGAATCGTGCCAGAGAGTTTCTCCGGCGGTACGCCCTGTTCCTCGGCAGCCGCAACGAACAGCGCCAGGATCGGCAGCACCGCGCCGTTCATGGTCATCGACACGCTCATCTGGTCGAGCGGTATCCCCGAGAACAGCGTGCGCATGTCGTAGATGGAATCGATCGCAACCCCGGCCATGCCGACGTCGCCGGATACCCGGGGATGATCGGAATCGTAGCCGCGGTGGGTGGCGAGATCGAACGCCACCGACAGGCCCTTCTGTCCGGCGGCGAGGTTGCGGCGATAGAACGCGTTGGAATCTTCCGCCGTGGAGAAGCCGGCATATTGCCGGATGGTCCACGGCTGGTTGACATACATCGTGGGGTAGGGGCCGCGCAGATAGGGCGCGATGCCGGGCCAGGTGTCGAGGAAATCGATGCCGGCGAGGTCGGCTTCGCCATAGCCGGATTTGACCGGGATGCCTTCGGGGGTGAGCCAAGGCTCGACATGGCCCGCTTCGGCTGCGCCGGGAGCCTTTTCAAATGCGATCGCTGCGAAGTCCGGTATTCGGCTCATCGGCATCAATCATAGCACATGTAACGGCGGCAGGTCGCAGCCTCAATCGTGATCCGGATGCTGCCGGCTGACGATGCTGTTAACCTTCTCGGGGCCGTAATTCTGCAGCGTGGTCTGGCTCGGCAGATTGGAAATCGCGACCACCCACCCGAGCCGGGATTCGGTTCCATATTGCCGGGTCGGGACCAACCGGTCCGGCCGGTCGAAGGCGCCGATCATGATCTCGATTTTCGGGCCGTCGATGCGGCGGAAGCTCAAGGGCGTGCCGCAACTGGAACAAAAATCGCGCTCGGCGATCGAGGAGGAGCGAAACGCCGATGGCTTGCCCCGGGTCCAGGCGAAATCGCCATTATCGATCTCGGCAAAGGAGGCGAACGGCGAGCCGGACGCCTTTTGGCACATCCGGCAATGACAGATGCTGACTTTCAGCGGCGGTGCCGAGAGCGCGAAGCGGATGGCGCCGCATTGGCAGCCGCCGGTCAGAACAGGTTTGGTCGCTGCCGTCATGTTTGCTCCATGCGCTGCCAGGCCTGCTGCAACATTGCCAGCGCGTCATCGCCGGCGAAGATAAAATCGCTGACACCGGCGTCGCGTAGCGCGGTTTCCCGCTCGCCCGGCCGTCCCGCCAGATAGATATGTTTGGCACCGGCGGCTTGAAGGACCTTGGCTGCGGTCACCGCTTGTTCCGCATAAACCTTGTCCGAGGAACACAGGCACGCAAAACCTGCACGCGAAGCCTTGAAGGCGGCGGCGAGCGCGGAAAAATACGTCACCTCTCCCATCGGGAGAGGCCGCTCCGGGGCCGAAGGCGCCGGAGCGGGTGAGGGGTTACGACTTGAAAGGAGAACTCCCTCACCCGACGCTTTCAGCGCCGACCTCTCCCCAGAGGGGAGAGGTGAAAGAGGCGAGGCTTCGGCCGGCACATCGATTGCTTCGATCCCGCCGGTCTCGAAAAAGCTTTTTGCAAAGGTTGCGCGTGCGGTGAAATCGGCCGGTGTGCCGAGGCAGGCGAGGAAAATCTTCGGACGCGCGCCACGCGCTTTCAGGATTTCGTCCGACTTGTCGCGCAAGCGTTCGAATGGCGCCGCCAGCCGTATCGGCGGTAATGCATCGAATTTGAATTTGGCTTCGCCATAGGATTCAAGCGCCACGGGTTGGGCGTCGAGCACCGCGACGTGAGCCTCGCCAAGGTTCGGAAACTCGCTGGCGCCGGTCAGCACCGTCTTTCGTTTGGCGATATCGGTCTCGCGCGCGGCCCGGGTCGCCGCAACCTTGCGCTGGATCAGGTTCTGCTGAAGTGCGGCGAACAGCCCGCCGGCTTTCTCGATCTGCTGGAACAACGACCATGCCGCTTCGCAAAGCTGTTGCGTCAGCGTCTCGATGCCGCCGGAACCCGCCGCGGGGTCTGATACCTTGGCAAGGTTTGATTCCTCCAGCAGTACCAGTTGCGTGTTGCGCGCCACGCGCCGCGCGAACGGATCGGGCAGGCCCAGCGCCAGCGTGTGCGGCAGCACAGTGATCGCATTGGCGCCGGCAAGGCCCGCCGAGAACGTCGCCATGGTCGCGCGCAGCATGTTCACATAGGGGTCGCGCTGGGTCAGCATCCGCCATGCGGTGTCGGCGGCGATGAAGATCGGCTTCGGCGTCAGGCCGCAAGCCTGCTCGATGCGCGCCCATAACAGCCGCAGCGCGCGGAATTTGGCCATGGTCAGGAACTGATCGGCATCGGCGGCGAGCCGCGCGTAGATCATGTCTTGTGCGGCTTCGAGCGCAATCCCGGCGCCTTCCAGCGCACGCAGATAGGCAATGCCGGCCGCCAGCACGAACGCCAGTTCCTGCGCTTCCGATCCGCCGGCGTCATGGATCACCCGACCGTCCGCCGGCGCGAACGGACCCTTGAAGCCAAGTGCGGCGAGGCCCTTGATACCGCTGGTGACGGCGGGGACGATCTCTTCCCAACTATAGGGGCTTGATCCCCACACCGCGCAGGCGCCGAGCGGATCGAGGCCGAAACGGATGTTGCACGCGCCGGGCGAAATGCCCTTGCGCCTGATGTATTCGGCGAGATGGGGCGCGGCCATCCGCGATTGAGGTCCGACCTGAAGTTCGATCGCGATAACGGCGTCTAGGAACACGCCGTCAAGCACCCTCTCGATTGTTTCCGCCGTTGGAGCCAGCCCGTAGCCATGGGCGCCGTTGGCGCCGGCAAACACCAGCGCAAGCCCAGTGGCGCCGTTTTCGAGATCGTGCCGCGCCTGTGTGTTGGCGGCTGCCGTATCGGGATGATCGATCCGCTGCATGACCTGCCACGGCGCGGTCGCGGCGCGGCCCGTGATCGGCACAATGTTGGCCGCGCGCCGATAGATCGGTTCGATCCGCAAGCCGTCGGAAGTCGTGCCGACCAGTTTGTCGAATGGCGCGCCCTTCAGCACGCCATCGACCAGCTTGCGCCAGTCGTCATAGCTTGCGGACGCGAAATCGGCAGCCAACTGCAGATCGTTGGTTTCAGAAGTCATTCGACAGGTCGTTTCCAGCTTTTATTTTGACGCCAATTTGGTCCGGTTGGCCGAAAATTGCCACGGCCGGACGGCCAAGCCAAACGGTTGTTTGGGCCTCCTGGAGCCTTATCGGTTCTGATTAAATCAGAACGGGGCTCCAGCTTTTTGTTCTGACGCGTTTTCTTCACGCGAACCGGTACCACTTCGCTCGAAAACGCTACCTTCAGCCCAAATCGGGCAGCCGCTCGATACCTTCGGTCGAGAGGTCCGCGAGCGCCGCCTTGATGCTGCGGCCGGCGATCAGGCGGTCGGGTACGATTTCTACGAGCGGCACCAGCACGAAGGCGCGCTCAAACAGTCGAGGGTGCGGCAGCGTCAGTTCCGGACTGTCGAGCCTTAGATCGTCATAGGCAATCAGGTCGAGATCGAGCGTGCGAGGACCCCAGCGGGTTTCGCGGGCGCGGTCGCGGCCGAACTTCCTTTCGATCTTGTGCAGCGTGAACAGTAGCGCATGGGGATCGAGGCGGGTTTCGATTTCGATGCAGGCATTGACGAAGCGCGCCTGCGCTTCATTACCCCATGGCGGTGTGCTGTAGTCGGACGACCGGGCCCGCAGCGCCGCCTGCGCCATGCCGCAGATATCAGCGATCGCCTTTCGGAATGTCGCGCGGACCTCGCCGATATTGCCGCCAAGCGCAATCAGGACGTCAGCCATGGTAGGGAAGTTGCCGCGTGCGGGTCAGGATCACACCGACGTCTTCGAAAATCGCGGCGATCGGGGCATGCGGTTTGTGAACGGTAACCTTGACCGCATCGATGCGGGCAAACGCGGCCAGGATTGCGTCCGCGACGGCGCCCGCGGCGCCTTCCAGCAGCTTGTAGTTGACATCCTTGAAGGCGGCTGACGCGATTGCAACGACGCTGGAATAAGAGACGGTATCGGCAAGGCGATCGGTGCGCGAGGGTTCCGACAGATCGGCTGAAAGTTCCAGGTCGATGATAAAACGCTGGCCGATTGCAGTCTCATGTTCCATCACGCCATGGCGCGCATGGATCACCACGCCAGTGATGAAGATCGTGTCGGTCATCGCTTGTCCTCGATCGCGGCGGCGACCCGCAGCGCCTGCAATGTTTCGGCGACATCATGGGTTCGAATGATCCGTGCCCCGCTCCTGGCCGCCAGCAGATGCGCGGCAATCGAGCCGCCGAGACGCTGATGCGGTTCCGATGGCGTGATGGAATCGATGAAGCGCTTGCGCGAGGCGCCGACCAAAAGCGGCAGGTTGAATACGCGGAGTTCATCGAGCCGGGCCAGCGCGATCATGCTTTGCTCAGCGGTCTTGCCAAAGCCGATGCCGGGATCGAGCACGATATTTTCGGATGCAACACCGGCCGCGGCCGCGATCTCCAGCGAGCGCGTGAAGAAGGCGGCGATATCCTGCATGATGTCGATTGTGCCATCCGCACTGTCGCGATTGTGCATGATGATGAGAGGCGAATGGCGCTGCGCCACCAGCGTCGCCATGCCGGGATCGCGCTGCAGCCCCCAGACGTCGTTGGCGATCTTGGCTCCCGTATCCAGCGCCCAGGCCACCACCGATGACTTCATGCTGTCGATCGAGACGGGGACGCCGAGCGCGACGACCTCGGACAACACTGGTTGCAGGCGTCTTTGCTCTTCATCGGCGGAGACCGGTTGCGAGCCGTACGGCCGGGTGGATTCCGCGCCGATGTCGATGATATCGGCGCCCTCGGCGATCATTCGCCGGGCGTGCGCCAGCGCGAGCTCCGGGGCGATGAACTGGCCGCCGTCGGAAAATGAATCGGGCGTCACGTTCAGCACGCCCATCACGACGGGATGAGGCCGGGACAGCAGGTCGCTAAGCAGGGAATGACCTGCCAGGGTGGCCGCAGGAGCGGGTCTGGACGTGGGCGCGATCATGCGGTCGCTTTGCGCGGTCCCCGCATGGGAGTCAAGATGCGGCGCAGGGCAGCGTGTCTGGGCGGTCAGCCTTTTGGCTGCCTGTCTAAGCGGGCGCGCGATTCCAGCCGAAAGCGATCTGCCGGGTTTTGTCCTAATAGGTAATTTTGGGCTGCAGCTTGCGTGCCTGTGCGATCAATTGCTCGACCGACTTTTCCGAAGGCATGACCCGGACCAGCTTGCGCTTCGTGTTCACGTCTTTCATGTTCTGAGCCAGCCGCGCCGGATTGCGTAGCGCCAGTTCCCGAACCGTAGTGACGCCGGCCGCCCGCACCAGCCCGACCTTGGCCTTGCCCATGCCGGGAATCCGCATGTAATCGGAAATATTCGCCCATTCGAGCAATTGCTGCTCGCTGATGCCGGTCTTCGCCGCGAGCGCCTTGCGTCCCTTGACAGTGCGGGTCGCCTCAAGCAGCCCGTCGGTCGTGCGAATGCCCAACGCTTTCAGTTTCGACGCCGTGAAGGCCGTCAGGCCTTCAATCTCGGAGATTGGATATGTCATGATGCTCGATATGAAAGGTATCTTGAGCGAACCGGTCCTGTCAGGCGAACTGACTGAGGACCAGCATCCCCGCAATGATCTCGCCCATCTGATCCCCTCCAATCGTTACCGACCTAAAAGTTCGCGCGCGAGCTATTGAATTTGCGCCACGCCCCAAGCCAAGCCTCATCAGCTTGGTATCGAACTCATCAAGTCGCCACCCATGGTCCGCGCGCAATCCACGCCGCTGCTTGAAGCAGCGATAACTGCTTCAGCCTCGCAATAGCGTCGATCAAAGGCCTGGACTTTGTTGGAAGAAACCTGGTTGTGCAGAAATCTGAGATGATACCGATATTTTTTCGGCGACTGAATTTTCCATTCCGGTTCTTGCAGCCAGTTACCCCATCCATTCGTCCATATGGCCCCAGCCCCTCAACCGGTTGCCTGTGATTATTTTGGTCTGCCGCATTGTGAATTACAAGCGATCCACGCCTGCCGAAGGCGATTCGCGTGCCAAGTGTTGCAGCAATGCAAGAGTGGATGCGGTTTCGAGCCAACATATCGCACTGCGCACGTTGTTTGGGCGGTACCGAATTACGTTTATGGTCGCAGATTGGTTTCAATCCGTTTCCGGGATGCGGTATGCTTGTGTCGGGTCCAAACCCTCGATGCCTGTGAAGAGGCGATGCAATGGCTCCCTCCGACGACAAGATGAGCGATACTGATGAGAAGATTTTCATCGGCAAGGGCGAGCAGCCGGCCTGGCTGACGCTGGCGCTCGGCAATCGTCATGGTCTCGTCACCGGCGCGACTGGCACCGGCAAGACGGTCTCGCTGCAGGTCATGGCCGAGGGGTTTGCACGCGCGGGCGTTCCGGTTTTTGCTGCCGACATCAAGGGAGATCTTTCAGGTATCTCCGAAGCCGGCGCGCCTACGGATGTTCTGCTCAAGCGCGCCGCCGCCATGGGGCTCACTTTCCAGCCCGACCGGTTCTCGACGGTATTTTGGGATGTGTTCGGCGAGCAGGGCCATCCGGTGCGCGCTACCGTCACTGAAATGGGACCGCTCCTGTTGTCGCGGATGCTCGATCTGAACGATGTGCAGGAGGGAGTTCTCAACGTCGCCTTCCGCGTCGCCGACGACAATGGCCTGGCGCTGATCGACATGAAGGATTTGCGTGCGCTGCTTGATGCGATCGTTCCGGATCCGAGCAAAAAAGGCTCCGGCGGCGACGACGATCCGCTGGCGCCGATCCGCAAGGCCGCACAGGGCTTCGGCAATGTCACCAGGGCGACCGTCGGCACCATTCAGCGCCAGCTTCTGGTGCTGGAAAACCAGGGCGGGGCGAAATTCTTCGGCGAGCCGGCATTGTCGCTGAAGGATTTCATGCGCACTGACCGCGATGGCCGGGGCCTGGTCAATATCCTGGTCGCCGACAAGTTGATGCAGAGTCCGCGGCTGTACGCCACCTTCCTGCTGTGGATGCTGTCGGAGCTGTTTGAGGAACTGCCGGAGGCGGGCGATCCACCGAAGCCAAAACTGGTGTTCTTCTTCGACGAGGCGCATCTGTTGTTCAATGATGCGCCGAAGGCACTGATGGACAAGATCGAGCAGGTGGTGCGGCTGATCCGCTCCAAGGGCGTGGGCGTCTATTTCGTGACGCAGAATCCGGTCGATGTGCCGGACACGGTGCTCGGCCAATTGGGCAACCGCGTGCAGCACGCGTTGCGGGCGTTCACGCCGCGTGACCAGAAGGCGGTGGCGGCTGCCGCGCAGACGTTCCGGCCCAACCCCAAGCTTGACACCGCGAAGGTCATCATGGAATTGGGCAAGGGCGAAGCGCTGGTATCGTTCCTGGAAGGTAACGGCACGCCGGCGATGGTCGAGCGCGTGATGATCCGGCCGCCCTCGGCGCGGATCGGGCCGATCACGCCGGAGGAACGCAAGGCGATCATGGATATGAGCCCGGTGAAGGGCAAATACGACACCGCGATCGATGCCGAATCCGCCTATGAGATCATTCAGAAGCGGTTGGCCGGGACCGCGGCGCCAGGCGCAGGCAGCGGCGGCGGGATTCTTGGACAGATCGGGGCGATCGCGGGCACGATCTTCGGCACCAACGTGTCGCGCGGCAGGCTATCGACTGGCCAGCTTGTCGCGCGAAGCGTTACCCGCTCGGTGACTAACAAGGTGGTCGGCGGAGTCGCCGCCGATCTCGGCAAATCGGTCGGCGGCTCGATTGGCGGTTCGGTCGGTCGCGCGCTGGTGCGCGGTGCGCTTGGCGGTCTGCTGCGACGATGAATTGCGATTGCTCCTTCGAACGCAGTCCGATCTTCCTCCGACGTTACGGCAACGACCGGTGCTGAGATATCCGTCGTTGCGTGCGCCGTTCGATATTTTCTTTCCGGTCTTGGCGAGCGGGTTGCCTCCGGCATCACGGGGATTACAACCTGACTTCAAGCACCATCTTTAGGCCCAGCCAGGGGAGATCGGAAATGTCCATCGCAGCACAACTACAATCGGTCCTCGATCGCATCGACGCCGATTTCGACAACAGCCTGGAGCGGCTGTTCACGCTTTTGCGGATCAAGTCGATCTCGGCCGATCCGGCCTTTGCCGCCGATTGCAAGGCGGCTGCCGATCATCTGGCAAAGGACATTGCGACGCTCGGCTTTGCAACCGAGGTCCGGCCGACCGCCGGCCACCCTGCCATCGTCGCCAAGGCCAATGGCAGCGAGGCAAATGGAGGCAAGGATTCGCGGCCCCATGTGCTGTTCTACGGTCACTACGATGTGCAACCGGTCGATCCGCTCAATCTGTGGCATCGCCCGCCGTTCGAGCCCGTCGTCACCGATCACGCCGATGGCCGCAAGATCATCGTGGCGCGCGGCGCCGAGGACGACAAGGGACAGTTGATGACCTTCGTCGAGGCCTGCCGGGCCTGGAAGCAGGTCACGGGCTCGCTGCCGGTCGATATCACCATCGTCATCGAGGGCGAGGAGGAAGTCGGCTCGAAGAACTTCGTACCGTTCCTCGAACAGAACAAGGAAGAGTTCAAGGCGGATTTCGCGCTGATCTGCGATACCGGCATGTGGGACCCGAACACGCCGGCGATCACCACGTCGCTACGCGGCCTGCTCTACGAGGAGGTATGGATCAAGGCGGCCAATCGCGACCTGCATTCCGGCCTGTTCGGTGGCGGCGCGCAAAACCCGATCCGGGTTTTGACCCGAATTCTCGGCGGCTTGTTCGATGACGACGGTCGCATTACGATTCCCGGCTTCTATGATGGCGTAAAGGATTTACCGCCCGACATCCTGGCGCAATGGAAGAAGCTCGATTTGACGCCGGAAAGATTCCTCAAGCCGATCGGACTTTCGGTGCCCGCCGGCGAAAAGGACCGTCTGCTGATCGAGCAGGTCTCCTCGCGCCCGACCTGCGATGTCAACGGCATCATCGGCGGTTATACCGGCGAAGGATCGAAGACCGTGATCCCCGCGCAGGCATCCGCCAAGGTCTCGTTCCGGCTGGTCGAGGGGCAGGATCCGGTCAAGATCCGCAAGGCTTTCCGCGATTACGTGACCGCGCGGTTGCCGAAGGATTGCAGCGCCGAGTTTGGCGACCATTCCAGCGCGCCAGCGATCGCGCTCGACTGGAACATGAAGCCGCTCGCCGCCGCCAGGCGCGCGCTGACTGATGAATGGGGCAAGGAGACGATCCTGTTCGGATCGGGCGCTTCGATTCCGATCGTCGCCGAATTCAAGAACACCCTCGGCATCGATACCGTGCTGGTGGGTTTCGGGCTCGATGATGACAACATCCATTCGCCGAACGAGAAATACGACCTCAAAAGCTTTCACAAGGGGATTCGTTCCTGGGCGCGAATTCTCGGCGCGCTGGCGGAGATGCCGAAAGCATGATCATCCGGGTTAGCGCTTCCGGATGATTTTGGAACGGTTAGCGGCGGCGGCGAAACACACTGAATTGGAAAGATTGAACCGAGCCCAAAGGTGTCGCGTACGCATGCCGTCGGGTATGGACAAGCTCGAACGCGGGTCCCAGAACTTGTCCAAGGGCGTCGGCATCGTAACGCACCACCGGCAACCCGCTGCATTGCTCGGGCCCGTTCGGCGCGAAGGTGGCAATGATGGCGTATCCGCCCGCCTTCAGCGCTCGCGTGACGCGCACGACATAGGCGGCGCGGTCGTCGTGCTCGGTGAGGAAGTGAAACGCCGCACGGTCATGCCAGATATCGTATGCCTTCGGCGGCTCCCAGACGGTGACATCTGCGACGATCCACTGCACCGATGCGGCGAGCCCGCCGAGGCGCGTCTTGGCTGCATCCAGCGCGGCTCCGGATAGATCCAGGACCGTCAGATTCTGATATCCGCGATCGACCAGATGATCGACCAGCCGCGAGGCGCCTCCGCCGATGTCGATGATGGCGGAAGCCGGACTTGCCTCGACCTCGGCCATCAATTCAAGTGAAGGCTTCGGGTTTTCCTGAAACCAGCTGACCCCGATCTCGTCCTTCGTGGTGTAGACATTTTGCCAATGCGCCTGGCGGCTTTCGCTCTGCATGACTTTCCTCTCCCGCAGAAATAGGCGCGAAACAGAATATTTATGATGCATAGCCTCGCTTGAGAAGCATTTTCGCGGCGCGTTCGAACTCTTCAGGCGTCGGCATCGCGAAGTCGAGCGCCTCCGCATAGCGCGTGATGATGCCAAACACGGCCGCAACCGCGATTGCATCGGTCAGCGCTTCACGGCTCAGGCCCGCGTCTAGCGCCGCCTTGGCGTGCCCTGCGTCGAGATCGCCGGGGCGGAGCGTCATCACCTCAAGGAAGGCGAGTGCTGCCTTGAGACGCCCGGAGATGGGTGCGGTGCGAAAATTAGAGATCGCCTGGTCGCTCCGGCTCTTTGCATTTCTTTCGCTGCGACAGCGCCATGGGCGCCGACGCAGAAGGCGCATGCGTTCCATTTCGCGACCATGCGCGCCATCAATTTACGCTCGGCGACGCTCCACGGACCTGGCCCCCGCATCGCTGTCTGCGTCCACGCTCCCATCGCGTTGCCGAAGAAGTTCTTGTGGTAAAAGGCAACACGCGCGGCATCGGGAAGCCGCATTCTCGAAACCATCGAGATAAAGCGTATGAGCAGGCGATTGGCGAAACCGTCACCGTGTTCAATTTCAGGCAGGCGCATCGGTTACCTCGTCCAGCACCTTGATCGCTCGCTCAAAGCGCGACAGGCCGGCTCCCAATGCGGCGGCTGCGATGATCTCGAAGGCGGCTTTCTCGCTTCCCGTAACTGACAGCACCGCCGCCACCTGCGCATCCGTGACACGATGAGCGGCCTCACCAATCTGGCGGACGAGGTCGTCATAGGGAACCGGTGCGGCGGGGCCGCCAGCAGCCCGCTGCGCTGACGCCTGGCGAAGGGCCGGCGTCGTCTCGCCTGGTCCTTCAAGGACGCGTCGACGAAGTGCGTCCGCGAGTGCGTGGTGATCCGGTCTGTTTGACAGTTTCACACCGACCTCCCTGCCACATGCTGCGCGGGCGCTTTCTACCAGGTAATCGAGCCATGGGCATCTGATAGCGTCGCTTGAGAAGGTCGAGCATCCGCGCCCGTCCGGCATCGAAGCGTTACCATCTGGCGACTTGCCTGAGATCACGCAATAACATGGCTGGTTTGCATGACGTTTTTTGAGTCGCCGGGAGCAATTTGCCGTGAGCAGGATTGACCGAGTCTCCTCCGGGCGGATGTGGATAGACAGATTCGCAGCGCTCTATAACGAAGCCTCTTTTGAAAGCATTGCGCGCAGGTATTTCAATCGTCCGTATCGGCGCGTTTCTACGCCATCTTCAGTGTGTCGCTGGCCGTCCTTCATGCTCCTCGTCGCAAGCGTTCTCTTCGCAGAGGCCGTCAAATCGCTACCTCGAAGCCTAATGCATCGAAACGTCGGACAGGATTCTCGCCGTATCCTTCCATTCGGATGCCTACCGTAAATCCATCAAATGGAAGAAGCTGGACAGCCAGGCAATTGTCATACGCACTCAATCGCGCCTGTCCGGCATGATCCGCCGTCTTCCCCTGCGTTCTATAGCGGCGGGTTGCGCTGCGCTAACGCGCCACTACAGAAGTAAAAACGCCGCCCGGAATTGGGCGGCGTTTGGATTCGAAGTGCAGAGGCTGGTAGGTTGAAGCTACAACGAAAATATCAAAATTTCAATTCTTGTAGCTGGGGTCGAGGCGATCGAGCTTGCGCAACAGCGCTGGCCAGACCAGCGTGGTCGAGCGCAGTTCCTGCCGGTCGGGATTGTTGAGCAGCGCGGTGTTCTTGTCGATCACCGCCTGATCGATCGGGTAGGCGGTTGGCCCCAGCATGCGGATGCGCACCTGCATGGTGCAGGCGCGCTCGAGATGGAACATGCGCTCGAAAGCCGAGGCCACCGAGCGGCCGACGGTCAGCGTGCCGTGGTTGCGCAGCAGCATGTGGTTCTTGTTGCCGAGATCCTTTTGCAGTCGCGGGCGTTCGTCATGATCGAGCGCGAGGCCTTCGTAGTCGTGATAGGCCAGATCCCAGGTGACGAGCTGGGCGGTCTGGTTGAGCGGCAGCAGGCCTTCGGCGCAGCTTGCGACCGCGGTGCCGTCCGGCGTGTGCAGATGGAGCACGCAGCCAGCGTCCTCGCGAACTTCGTGGATCGCCGAATGGATGGTGAAGCCGGCCGGGTTGATGCTGTAGTCGCTCCTGGTGAGCTGGTTGCCGTCGAGGTCTACCTTGACCAGGCTCAAGGCGGTGATCTCGTCAAACATCAGGCCATAGGGATTGATCAGGAAGTGATGCTCCGGCCCCGGCACCCGCGCGGAAATGTGGGTGTCGACCAGATCGTCCCAGCCGTAATGTGCGATCAGCCGATAGCAGGCGGCGAGGTTCACCCGCTGGCTCCATTCCGCCTCCGTCATATCCGCCGGCACTTGTTTCAGGCGCGCTTCTGCTGGCGACATTACGTTTCTCCTGTTGAGACACTTGATCTTGCGTGACAATCCTTCATCGCAAGCCTAGTCCCGGGGCTGGGACGCAGCAAGTCTGCGGCCCGCGCGACAGCCATGTTGCGGGTGATGGTAGCCGGCCAAGGCGGTAACGATTTGCCTTAAGGCGCGGGAATGGACAGCAGGCTGGAAATGCTGCGCCCGCGGATGTCGTAGACGCGTGCAAACACCACGTCGTCGCGCTTGATCTCGACCATGACGGGTGCAGTCAAGCCCTTGCAATAGAACTCGCCGAGCGTCATCGCGAAGTCGGCGGCGTGGCTGTCCCAACCAATCGTGAAGTCGGGGCCCAGCGCGACCTGGGCGGGACGTTGCGGTCCGCACACCGCGACCTTCCACTTGCGGCCGTGCGGCGGTACTTCGTGTCGCTCGTCGAGTTGTTCGTGCAGTCGGTCGGATGCCTGCTTAAAGGCAAGGCCCCAATAGTCCAGCATGAACAGGTCGTTCGCGCCTCGCACAGTTCCTGCAATATGGTTGAAGAAGGTGTATTGATAAGGATGCAGGCGGACCATCTCGGTGAGCGGCAGCATCAGGCCGAACACGAAAGCGGCCACCGCCGCGGGCTGCCATTGACGGCCATTTTCCCTTAGCCAGTTCATGCCCCAGGCAAAGGCGACACCCGCCAAAACCGCCATCGGCGGGGTCACGAAGACGAAATGGCGAATGCCGTTGTAAAGCGCCGGCCGTTTCACGATCGCGATCAGCAGCGGCAGCATCGCCGCCAGCGTCAGCATCAAGAAGATGGTCTTGCGGCGGGCAGTTACGTTGTCGCGCGACAGCGAGATCACGGTGCCGACGACACCGGCGATGAAAAGCGCGAGCAGGACCTCCGGCAATTGCAGCGCGAACAAGGTCGGCAGATAGGACCACGGCATGTCGGGCACCGACACCAGCGCGCCGTCGAACATTTCCTTCCACGGCTTCTCGAAGAAGTGGGAGAAATAGGTCAGCGCCCGGAACGGATTGCCAGGCTCAATCACCGACCATGGCCAGATCAGCCCCATGATGAGATAGCCGAGGACGAGGCCCGGCAGCAGCACATAAATGACTTGCGCGAACCGTTTGGCGGCCTCGCGGGCGCCTTCACTGCGGATTTCCTGCAGCAGCAGAGGCGCAAAGCCGATCAGCGCGTAGAGTAGCGCCAGGCCGCCCAGCACGCGCGAACCCAGCGACAGTCCGGCGCCAAGGCCGACGATCAGGACGGTGCGCGGTGAAGGCGAAGGATATTCCTCGGCCAGCCTGACAAGGCCAAGCATCAGGATCACCATCGCCACGGCGAACGGCGCGTCCTTTGGGTTCATGAACATATGCCCGTAGAAAGTCGGGCACAGCGCTAGCAGCAAAAGCGCTGCGAGCCCGGCCAATGGACCACCGATGCGGCGGCCGAGTCGCCACGTTACCGCAAGGCCGATAATGCCGACGATGGCGCCGAGCAGGCGGCGGGTTTCAAACAGTTCGAGCGGGATGACCTTGTGCAGTAGCGCCGCCGCCATGTCGAAGCCGCCGCCATACATATAAAGGTTGGCGAACGACAGCGCGCTGGTATCCTTGAAACCCGAGCCGTACATGCGTAGCAGCAAATCGGCGTATTGGGCGTGGGTATAATCGTCCCAGCCCAGCCCATAGTCGCGAAACGTGAGGCCCGCGACGACGGCGACCGCCGCCAGCACAACGATTGCGAGGTCGTCACATGTCTGCGCCACCGAGCGCCGCAAGGGCGTGTCGACGGTCGACGACGTAGTTGATGACATGGCTATTCGTAACCCGGTATCCCCGATGGCCCAGCTTGAGCGCTTTTGGGCCTCATTCCCGGCATCCATATAGCGCAGTTAGCTTTCTTGGTAGTTGAGAAATGTGGCGCAATTGCTTTCTTGATGCACTGCTGTGGTCAAAAGGAAAGGAGGTAAAGATGTGTCACCTTCCTGTATCGGACGAAAATAGGAAAATAGGATGTGGATGGTCGTTTCAGCCGGTGACATGGGGCTCGTATCGGAACTTCCCTTGGCATTGCCGGTTGGCGATGCACACAATATGACGGTATCGTGATGACGGTATCGTGGCGTCGGCGGGCTGTGCAGTCTTCGCGCACAGCGAGGGTAGTTCGATGATAGTCGCGTTGTTGATCGCCGGAGTTGGCTTTTTGCTGGCCGGCCTGCTGGGCGTCGCTTACGGAATTCCGATCAAGGAATTCAGTTTCGGCAATACCATGATCATTGCCGGTGCGATCATGGCCTGCACCGGCACAATGATGATCGCGCTCTATGTGGTCGTTCGCGAGTTGAAGGCCGTCGCGGAGCATCTTGAAATGAGCGTCGCAATAACGCCGCGAAGTGCATTTCGGGCACCACCGGCGGGGGTGGACGCCATGCCCGACGATCGGTCTTTCGACGATAATGATTTGCCGCTCAACCAGACGGGTGCGGTAAATCCAGCCGGCGCAGAGTCCGGCGCCGTGCCATCCGCACCACCGCCCTGGCACGAAGAAACCGCGGCACGGGAGCGCTCGCGCAACGCGCCACTGCCGCTGCCGGCCGAAGCCGTCCCCGCGCCCAAGCAGCGCCGGAACCTGCTGTTTTCCTCGACCTCGCGCAGGGAACGCGAACGCGCCGAGGCGCGCGGACCCGAGACTTCGGCGGCCAAACCGCCGGCGGCCAAACCGGGCGAGCTGCAGCCGGCGACCTTCGAAGAAGCCTGGCCGCAATCGGAAGATGCCAAGGCGACTGATGCGCCGCCGCGGCGCAGCGGCCGCGCTCCGTCGAACCTTGCCGAGCTAAAGGCTGGGGCCGGTCGCGCTATACCGGCTGCCCGGCGCGAGGAGGCTGCGGCCGTGACGGTGCTCAAATCGGGCGTGGTCGATGGCATGGCCTATACATTGTATTCTGACGGCTCGATCGAGGCGCAGCTGCCGGAGGGCATGATGCGATTCGCCTCAATCGACGCATTGCGAGCGCATCTCGACCAGCGTGCCTAGACCCAGGCTCTACTTGGAGCGGAACCTCCACGAAAATAAAAACTTTGTTTTTCTTGTCAATTCGGTAGCAATTCGATCATATTCGGCAAGTAGTCGACGATTCCGCAAGCGTATTGAGGCGTCGAGATACTGTCCGATACGGGGACTTCCTGGTGTGCAAGAGATCGTCGAAAGGTTCAGGCCATGAGCGATGCCACCGGTAAAAGCTTTCTCGATCTGACTGCGAATATCGTTTCCGCCTATCTCAGCAATAATCCGACGCCGGCCTCTGAAATCCCGGCCCTGATCGGCCAGATTCACGCGGCGCTGCAGCGGATCTCGACGGGACGGGTCGAGACCCCGATGGAGCCGGCCAAGCCCGCGGTTTCCGTGAAAAAGTCGATGACGCCAGACTATCTGGTCTGTCTGGAGGACGGCAAGCGCTTCAAATCGCTGAAGCGTCATCTGCGCACGCAATACAACATGACGCCGGAGCAATACCGCGACAAATGGAGCCTTCCGGCCGACTACCCCATGGTCGCGCCAAACTACGCGGTGGCGCGTTCGCAGCTCGCCAAGAAGATGGGATTGGGGCAGCAGCGCCGGAGGCGAAAATAGTCGACAATTCTACGACGCGGCGGCCAACGCCTCGCGTGCGTCGGAACGGATGCGTTCGACCATGGCGCGCAATCCATTGGAACGCTGTGGCGTCAAATGCTCGCGAAATCCGAATTCATCGAACACCGCGAGCGCGTCGGTGGCCAGAATCTGCTGCGGGGTGTGGCCAGAATAGAGGGTCAGCAGAATAGCGACCAACCCACGCACGATATGTGCATCGCTATCGCCGAGATATTTCAATAGCGGCTTGCCCGCGTCGTTACGATCGAACCGCCTGGAAAGCCAGACCTGGCTGGTACAGCCCTGGACCTTGTTGGTCGCGGAGTGCTCGGCTTCGGGCATCGGATCGAGGGTGCGGCCAAGCTCGATGACATACCGGTAGCGGTCGTCCCACTCGTCCAGCAGCGCAAAATTATCCCTGATTTCGTCGATCGTCATGATGTCCCGCACTTGATCCCCAAGGATCCCGATCAGGCCCTATATAGGGTTGAAGACGGTCGAAAGCGAGTTGGCGATTGAAAAATGCGCGCTATTTTTCGCCTATGGGGTCGGCGGCGCCTGCCATTCCGGGGCGAGATCGTCCGGCGTCAATGTGTCGCGCGGTGCCAGGTCTGCGGTCGAAGCGTCCGTCCGGTCGGCTGTGCTGATCGAACCCGTGCGATCGGGCGCCCGCTTGTCGGTGATGATCCGGTACAGCTTGCGTGCGCCGTCCTCGGCGCGGTGTCCAATCACGGTCGCAGCCTGGCCGCCGACTTCGCAGGCTGCCGGTTGGCGCTTGCAGAACTGACTCATGTCCGACACTGCCGCAGTCGCAGCCTGCACGGCCTGCGACGCACCGATCTGCGGCAGCTTTTCCGATTCAGGTGTCTTCTCTCTTGGCAACAGCACAAGCACAAGCCCAAGCCAGAACGCCATGCGAAGCAGAAAAAACATCTCGCGGCCCTAGTCGTCTCTTTTTGCCCCCGTTGCGCTTGATCTCGCGCAATCAACTCTCCACTAACAGCTGTCGATAAATCGCAAGTGTTTGCATTGAGACTAGTTCGGTGAAAATTTCGCGGAAAGTCCGACTGTTTTGATTCGGCGTAAATTTTCGATTGATGGGCGTTTTCGCGGCAAAAATGGCACGGCGGGAACGTCCACCATTTCGAAACCATAACCGCCCCGGTCCGGAAACCCGTCGTTCACCATTCGGATCGAATGCCTCGGCGAAACTCGGCTAAATGTCTGCGAAGATATCGTCTTTGGCTGGTGGTCGCGGCGCCTTAGCGTTCGCTTAATGTCGCTCTGACACGGTGGGGCAACAATAGAGGGGGTTTCCGGCGCGCATCTATGTGACGAGCGTGCCGAAGCGCAAGAACCGTGACTGTTTTGAACACTATCCGCGATTGCCTCGATGCGCTACTGCACCCGTCTGCGCGCCACGACGTGCTAACACGCGTGCATCATCGCGCTTTCATCGCTCCGCGACTGCTCGGCAGCCTCACGGCGCTCGCGGCATTCCCGCTCTATATCGCGATGTGCGGTGCGCCCACCGCCACCGAAGTCGCGGCCTTCGCGTGGCTGATCGCGCCGATCCTGCTGTCGTGGTTCCTGTCGCGTACCGGTCGCTACGAAGGGGCTTATGCGCTATCATCGCTGGCGTTAGCGGGCCTCGCGCTGACGATTGCTGCCAGCACTGGCGGCATCGAATCCTTTGCCGCGATCTGCCTGGTGGTGATTCCGTTCGAGGCAGCGCTTTCGGCATCGCGCCGAGTGGTCGCATTTGCCTCTGGGCTCGCGCTGGCCTGCGCCGCTCTGCTGATCGTGCTCGGCCAGTTCGCCTTGTTGCCTGCGCCGGATCCGACGCTCCGCAGCCTGTGCATGGCGTTCGGCGTCATATCGGGAACGCTCTATGCGGCGGGACTTGCGTTTAGTGCGGTGTCGCTGGCGCGCAACAGCGTGTCGCTGTCGTATGTCGAGGAAGATCGCTACCGGCTGTTGGCGCGGAACATGAGCGACGTGATTTCGCATTATCGCCGCAACGGAAGCGTACAATTCATTTCGCCGGCGGCCGAAGCGATGTTGGGCTCGCCGGTGCAGCAATTGTTGGGCCACGGCCTGTTCGAACGTGTTCATGTCGCCGACCGTCCGGCTTATCTCACCGCATTATCCAATGCGGCGTGTGGCGACGATGAACACAGCGTCGAGTTTCGCGTGCGGCGCGATGTGTCACGCGACGGTGAGCGCGGCTCGAACAACTCGATTGATTTCATCTGGGTCGAAATGCGCTGCCGGCCGTTCGGGACGTCCAGCGCGGCGGCTTCGGCTGAGGCCGAGGTGGTGGCTGTCATGCGTGACGTCACCGACCGTAAGATTCAGGAACAGGCCCTCGATCTGGCGCGCACCGCCGCCGAACAGGCCGACGTCTCCAAGAGCCGCTTTCTCGCCACAATGAGCCATGAGTTGCGCACGCCGCTCAACGCCATCATCGGTTTCTCCGAAATGATCGTGCGGGAAGACGCGCTGATGCTGAATGCAGCGCGATGCAGGGAATACGCTCAGTTGATCAACGATTCCGGCCAGCATCTGTTGGCGGTAGTCAACGGCATCCTCGATATGTCCAAAATGGAATCCGGTAGTTTCGAGATTTCCGCTGAACCGTTCATGCCGCGCGCGGCTCTGCTGAATTGCTGCAATCTATTAGCACTCAGGGCTCACGAAAACGGCATCGATCTCGTAATCCGCGCCAACGAGGATTTGCCTGGCATGACGGGCGACCCGCGCGCATTCAAGCAGATTGTGCTGAATCTCGTTTCCAACGCGATCAAGTTCACTGAGCGCGGCGGCGCGGTGACGGTCTCTGCCGCTGTCGAGGGACCGCGGATGGTGCTTCGCGTCATCGATACCGGCATTGGCATTGCGGCCGACGATCTCAAGCGGGTTGGCGATCCGTTCTTCCAGGCCGGCAAGACCTACCAGCGCCGCCACGAAGGGACCGGTCTTGGCCTTTCAATCGTGAAAAGCCTGGTCGGCCTGCATGCCGGCGAGATGACCGTGCAGAGCAAGGTCAATGAGGGAACCACCGTGATGGTCGCGTTGCCGCTGGCGTTTGCCCCGCCCATGCATGAGCCGTCGAGCAATGTCGCTATGCTCAAGCCCGCGGTGCGGTCGGGATCGCCGGACCAAATCCACCAGGTGAAGAAAAGTGCCTAGACGAACTATCGATGACGAAGACATGCCTCGCCGCCGCCGCAGGGGCGCCGCGATTGCGGTTGAAACGGATGCCGAGCGCGGCATTGTGCTGCGTATCCTGCTGCACAGCCCGAAAGATACCGCCGCAGCCATCGTGGCCTTCGTTACCGTCGTGGCGATCATGATCAACGCGCTATTCCTGCAGGGAGGGTCTCATTCATCGCCGATGCTCGGCTCGATCGTCACGATGCCGGCGCCGGCCCAAGTTCCGAATAGTCCGTTGCCGCGTCCGCGGCCGACGGAAGCGACACGGTCAGAAGCGACTCCGGCTGAAACGAAGGCTTCGGAGTCGAGGACCTCGGAGCCCAGGACTTTGGAGCCCAGGACTGTCGAGACAAGGGTGATTGAGACAAAGACAGCGGAGCCCAAGGGAACAGAAGCCAGGAGCAGCGATCCATTGACCAATTTGGTCAAGGCGACAAGCGCGCCGCCGCTCGCGACGTCCTCAATTCCGCGTCCGCCGGCAGCAATCCCGATGGCCTCTCGTAATGACAGCGGGCTGAATCCCGGCGGCTCGCGCCGCGTGGCGGCTGTGCAGCGCGCGCTCACCGAATATGGCTACGGCCAGTTGAAACCGACCGGCACCGTCGGCCCGGATACCAAGGCGGCGATCGTGAAATTCGAACGCGAGCGCAAGATACCGGCGACGGGACAGATGAACGAACGCCTGGTGCGCGAACTCTCCGCCATGATCGGACATCCGATCGATTAACTCAGGAACTTGGGCGCGCACCGGAGCGTTATGCTGTGGCGCGGGCTCAATGCTCCGTAACGTTACGGCTCGAGCAACAACCGTTGGCTCGCCGTCAGTAGGGACGGGACAGCTGTTGCTGTCGCGCTACATTGTCCGAATTGGTATCTCATTTCGGCAACAGTGACGCTGATCGCACAAGGATTAGCAATTGCCTGTTTATGACTCCGTCGTTGCCTACGATGTGCTTGCGCCGCCAGGTCCCCGGAGTGTCCAATCGACCCGTGCGCTGAGGCTGATTCGTAATGCGGGCAATGTCCGTCAGTGAACCGGTTCGCGACCCAGCCGTTAACATCGATCAGATGGAGAGGGATCATGTACAACGATTCTCTGTTCAACGCTTTCGCCCGGTCGTTCGAAGCGCGAAGCCAGACCGACATGTCGATGGCTGAATATCTGGAATCGTGCCGAAACGATCCGTTACGATATTCCAATGCAGCCGAACGACTATTGGCAGCGATCGGTGAGCCCACGATGATTGACACGGCCAAGGATCCCCGCCTTGGTCGTATCTTTTTGAACCGTACGATGCGGATCTATCCGGCGTTCTCCAGCTTCTACGGCATGGAAGAGACCATCGAGCGCATTGTCGGGTTCTTCCGACATGCTGCGCAAGGACTCGAGGAGCGCAAGCAGATTCTCTATCTGCTCGGGCCAGTCGGCGGCGGAAAGTCCTCGCTCGCCGAGCGGCTCAAATCGCTAATGGAAGTCCATCCGATCTACGTGTTGAAGGCCGGCGATGAACTCAGCCCGGTGTTCGAGAGTCCGTTGAGCCTGTTCGATCCGGAAACGCTGGGACCGATGATCGAGGAGAAGTACGGCATCCCACGCCGGCGTCTCAATGGTTTGATGAGTCCCTGGTGCTACAAGCGGCTCGAATCCTTTGGCGGCGACATCTCGCAGTTTCGCGTCGCACGCATCCAGCCGTCGCGGCTACGGCAGATTTCGATCGCGAAGACCGAGCCTGGCGACGAGAACAACCAGGACATTTCCTCGCTGGTCGGCAAGGTCGACATCCGCAAGCTCGAGGCCTTCGCGCAGAACGATCCGGATGCCTACAGCTATTCCGGTGGCCTCAATCGCGCCAACCAGGGCATTCTTGAGTTCGTTGAGATGTTCAAGGCTCCGATCAAGATGTTGCATCCGCTGCTGACGGCGACCCAGGAAAGTAACTATATCGGCACTGAGAATATCGGCGCGATTCCCTTTACCGGCATCATTCTTGCCCATTCCAACGAATCCGAATGGCAAAGCTTCAAAACCAACAAGAATAATGAAGCCTTCATCGACCGTATTTGCGTCATCAAGGTGCCGTATTGTCTGCGCGTAACCGAGGAGCAGAAGATCTATCAGAAGCTGATCCAGGGATCGGAGCTAGCGACGGCACCATGTGCGCCGGCGACGCTCGAGACGCTGGCGCGCTTCTCGGTGATGTCGCGTTTGCGCAAGCACGAAAACTCGACGCTGTTCGCCAAGATGCGGGTTTACGATGGCGAGAGCCTAAAGGAATCTGATCCGAAGGCGCGTAGCGTGCAGGAATACAAGGATGCGGCTGGTGTCAATGAGGGCATGGACGGCGCCTCGACTAGGTTTGCGTTCAAGGTTCTGGCCGCGACCTTCAACCACGATACTTCGGAACTTGGTGCGGACGCGGTCCATCTGATGTATGCGCTCGAGCAGGCGATCCGGCGCGAGCAGCTTCCCGAGGAAGTCGAGAAGCGCTATCTCGAGTTCATCAAAGCCGATCTTGCGCCGCGTTATGCCGAGTTTATCGGTCATGAGATCCAGAAGGCCTATCTCGAATCTTATTCGGACTACGGCCAGAACCTGTTCGATCGCTACGTGGATTATGCCGACGCCTGGATCGAAGACCAGGACTTCAAGGATCCGGATACTGGCCAACTGCTTGACCGCGAACTGCTCAATCAGGAACTAACCAAGATCGAGAAGCCCGCAGGCATTGCTAATCCCAAGGATTTCCGTAACGAGGTCGTCAAATTCTCGCTGCGATCGCGCGCCCAGAATGGCGGCAAGAATCCGGGCTGGACCAGCTATGAGAAGATTCGCGACGTCATCGAGAAGCGGATATTCTCGCAGGTCGAGGATTTGTTACCGGTTATCTCGTTCGGTTCGAAGAAGGATGGCGACACGGAAAAGAAGCACGGCGAGTTTGTTGTGCGGATGGTGGAGCGGGGCTACACCGAGCGCCAGGTTCGCCGGCTAGTCGAATGGTACATGCGCGTCAAACAAGCCGGCTGAGGCGGCTGCAAGGATAGCCATGCATATTGTCGATCGGCGTCTCAATCCAGGGAGCAAGAGTCTTGAGAACCGCCAGCGTTTTCTGCGCCGCGCCAAAGCGCTGGTGAAGGACGCCGTCAAGAAATCCTCCGAAGGCCGCGACATCAAGGATGTACTGGAGGGCGGCGAGGTCAGTATCCCGCTCGACGGCATGGATGAGCCGCGCTTTCGGCGCGAAGGCGGCACGCGCGACATGGTGCTACCCGGCAACAAAAAGTTCGTCGAGGGAGACATATTGCCGCGTTCGGGCCAAAGCCGCGGCAGAGCTTCCGAGCCCGGCGAAGGCGACAGCGAGGATGCGTTCCGCTTCGTGCTAAGCCGCGACGAGTTCGTCGACCTATTCCTCGACGACCTCGAACTGCCTGATCTTGCCAAGCGGAAGCTGGCGGAAGCGGGAGGCGAGGGGATTCATCGGGCCGGCTATGCGACCTCCGGATCGCCTGCGAATATTTCGGTGAGCCGCACAGCGCGGCTGGCGCTGGCTCGGCGGGTTGCATTGCGACGGCCGCGGCTGGAACAAATCGCCGAGCTTGAGGCGGAACTCGCGGACTGCGACGAGGATCGTCGTATCGTGTTGATGGCCGAGATCGCTGCATTGAAGGCCAAGGCTCGGCGGATTCCGTTCATCGATCCGCTCGATATTCGCTATCGGCGGTTCGAGACGCTGCCAAAGCCCGTGGCCCAGGCTGTGATGTTCTGTCTGATGGATGTGTCGGGCTCGATGACCCAGCACATGAAGGATCTGGCCAAGCGGTTCTATATGCTGCTCTATGTTTTCCTGAAGCGACGCTACCGCCACGTCGAGATAGTGTTCATTCGTCATACGGATCGGGCCGAGGAGGTCGACGAGAACACCTTCTTTCATGACACGGCCTCAGGTGGAACGCTGGTCTCGAGTGCGCTGCAGGCTATGCACGATATCGTCCGCTCGAGATTCCGTCCCGCTGATTGGAACATTTACGCTGCGCAGGCTTCCGACGGCGACAATTCCGGCTCGGACGGTGAGATCGCGGGCCGGCTACTGACCGAGATGATCCTGCCGGTCAGTCAATTCTTCGCCTATATCGAGGTCGGCGAAAGCGACGGCAACGCCTTCGATACTTCGGACTCGTCGCTGTGGTCGCTGTATGAGCGATTGCGTGCCAATGGCGCACCGTTGTCGATGCGCAAGGTCAGGAATCGCAGCGAAATCTTCCCGGTGTTTCACGACCTCTTTCAACGCCGCGGAAAACAGGAGATGACCGCGCCATGACCGCGCCATCCGGGTTCCTGTTCGAGGGAGCAGACTGGGACTTTCCGACTCTGCAGCGTATCCACGACGCCTGCGAGGAGATATCGCGGTCCGAACTGGGGCTTGACGTCTACCCCAATCAGATCGAGGTCATTACCGCCGAGCAGATGCTGGATGCTTATTCCTCGGTCGGTATGCCCCTGTTCTACAAGCATTGGTCGTTCGGAAAGCATTTTGCGTATCAGGAGGCCTTCTACCGCAAGGGCTTTACCGGCCTTGCCTATGAGATTGTGATCAACAGTTCGCCCTGTATTTCGTATCTGATGGAGGAAAATACCGCGACCATGCAGGCGTTGGTGATCGCGCACGCCGCGTTCGGCCACAACCATTTCTTCAAGAACAACTATCTGTTCCGGCAGTGGACCGACGCGGACGGCATCCTGAACTATCTGGACTTCGCCAAGGGCTATGTGGCGCAATGCGAGGAGCGGCACGGCCGGCTCGCGGTCGAGCAGACGCTCGATGCCGCGCATGCGCTGATGTCGCATGGCATCGATCGCTATCCCGGCAAGAAAAAACTCGATCTGCGCGCCGAGGAAAAGCGCGCCGGCAAGCGTCGTCAGCACGAGGAAAGCGCGTTTAACGATTTGTGGCGGACCGTGCCGAGCGGACCTGCCAAGAGCGAGGCATCGCTGAACGCCGAACGAAGGCGCAAGCTGCTCGGGTTGCCGCAGGAAAACCTGCTGTATTTCCTCGAGAAAGTCGCGCCGCGCCTGAAACCCTGGCAGCGCGAATTGCTGCGGATCGTGCGTCATATCGCGCAGTATTTCTATCCGCAGAGCCAGACCAAGGTGATGAACGAGGGCACCGCGACTTATGTGCACTATCGTATCATGACCAGTCTGCATGAGCAGGGCCGGATTTCTGACGGCAATTTTCTGGAATTCCTGCAGTCGCACACCAATGTGGTGTTTCAGCCCGATTTTGACGATCAGCGCTTCTCCGGTTTCAATCCATATGCGCTGGGCTTTGCAATGATGCAGGATATCGAACGCATCGTTCGCAATCCCGACGAGGAGGATCACGACTGGTTTCCGGAGATTGCCGGAACCGGCGACGCACTGGCGGTGCTGCGGAATGTCTGGGCCAACTACCGCGACGAGAGTTTCATCAGCCAGTTTCTCAGCCCGCGGTTGATGCGCCATATGCGGATGTTTCATCTGCATGACGATCCCGCGGAAACCGCAGGCATCAGGGTTGACGCGATTCACGATGCCCGCGGCTATCGCCGTCTTCGCCGCGAACTGGCCCGGCAATATGACGTTGGATATATCGACCCCAACATCGAGGTGCTCGATGTCGATCTCGCCGGCGACCGCCGCCTGATGCTGCGCCACGCCGTGGTGAAGGGCGCCCGGCTCAACGAGACCGACGCCAAACGCGTGCTGCAGCATCTGGCCAATCTCTGGAGTTATGACGTGTCGCTGGTCGAAGTCGACATCACCGGCAGCGTTCTCAAGGAGTACGTCGTCAATCCGCGCGGGCTTGCGGCGGCCGCGTAGCGGACCGCCGACCAATCGAGCGCGGCTCTCATATTCCGCGCTGGCTTCAGCCCCGGCGCTGGCCTATCGTCCGCTTCGTGCGACTGAAATCCAGCATATGGGTGGCCGCTTACCTGCGCCGCTGCCAGTCCGAGGGAATCTTCGGCGCCGTGCGCAAGCGCGGCGCGGAAGAAGCCGGCGCGGTCTTCGTCAAGATCGGGCTGCTCGACGGCAACGCGATGCTGTATGCGCCGGCGCCGCAGACGGTGTACGACGAGAGCCGCCCGGTGGAGCGGATCTTCGTGGCGGCCTCGCCCCAGCCGCAGCCGGAAGCCAATGTCGAAGACCGTCTCGCCCGCGAAATACGCTTCGACCCGGACGCCTGGATCGTCGAGGTCGAGGACAAGGCGGGACGGCATTTTCTCGATCTGGCGCGCGGGCCTGATCATGAAGCTCACAGCTAGCGCCCGATGTTCCGGGCGGGTGTCCGGGCCACCATGCTGGCATCGGGCTGCACCGCGCGACCGGTCTGGGCGGACGCCGAGCGGGCGCGATGGCGTTCGTCGTCGTACAGCGACGGATGGTATTTTGCGCGCGTGACCGCGAGCGTCGAGCCGCGCCATGCCGCCAGCATGATCAGGGCCGATCGTTCGCTCAAGCGATCGTACAGGCGCGACAAACGGTAAACATTGTGCACCGAGGATCCGAATTCGGGATTGAGGAAAAGCAGTACGCGCTGGAACACCGCGCTCGGCATATCTACCGCCTTCGCCGCGCAAGCCAGCGGTTCGCCGCCGGGATCGTTGACCACCTGGGCCGCGATCCGCGCCGGCAATATCAGGGCCTCGCCCAGCTCCAGCGTAAAGTTCTCGACGTCGGTGGCGAATGCAGCCATTTCCAGTATCTGGATGGCGCGCGCCGCACGGGCGGCGGGAATCCGCGCCGAGGCCCGCAGCGGCGTTTCCTGCAGATTGTACAGGATCAGCGCGCGCTCGCTGGCGCTGGCGCCGAAAAACATGCCGCTGATCTCGGCGGCGTCCTTTGGCTGCATCGACAGGTTCGACGCCAACCGTTTCTGCACCTCGTTCAGCGCCCTGGCCGGACGTGGGGTCGTCGGCAGCGGTACCGGAGTCTCGGCGGGGACCGGCACGTGCATATCCCCGTGGGCGGGTTTGAGGCCGAGCTTGCGGGCAATTTCGGCCGGCGTGCCCGGATAGATCGCCAGCCGCGCCCGCACTGCGGCGCGCGTCGCGTCATCGACCTGGTCGATCAGGCGAGAGGTGAGTTCGACGAACTGCCGGGCCTCCCCGACGCTGTGCGCGCGGGCCTGCACGTAGAGGTCGGTCAGGACTCGCAACAGAGTCGGACGAATGTCGACGCCTTCCCGACGGGATAGCGTCATCAATCCATCAAAGCCTGGAAACGTTGGAGAAGCGGTCATGTCTGGGAATACGCGACTGGGTAATGCTCGCATCAGCGTAGGCCGGTAGTTTTAATGGCTCGTTAAGGAAAACAGACCGTGAAGCGACGTTCGTTGTCGGGATGCAAGACGTCTTGCGATCTGATGCCGACCGGCAACAGCCCGTTAAGATGCCGTTAACCACGTCCTGTTCTTAATGATGGCTGGTCGCCGGCCAAATCATGTCGGTGCGGTGACGAGAGCGAGCTTGGATAATGGGCACCATCATTGAATTTCCGGCCGATGCGGCTTCGCGGCGGCCGGCCTCAGGTATCGATGGCGGTCCGCGCGAAGCCGGATCACGCCATGCGATGGGCGTCGTCCTGATCCTTCCCGTCGTCCGCATCGAACGCGAACCCGATGAGACCAGTGGCGGCAGGGGACCGGAAGAGGGAACGGCTCCCGGCCGCCGTCGCCGTCGCCGCTGACATCTCGACCGACAACAACCGGATATTTCAAAATGCCGGAGAAGCGTTTTCCGATCCGGGCAGGGCAGGCATTGACGCTGATGCTGCTCGGCCTCGCGCTCTGCGGCTGCAGCGGCGGCGATTTCGGCCGTACCCGCGAGGACTTTCGCAACGACGACATGCACCGCTGGATGGGCGCGGAAGTGACGGGGAGCGTCGGACTGCGCCCGTCGCAATTCCAGCTCACCGACTATGAACGGCAGCTTCGCGATCAGGCTTACCCCTTGATCGAGCCGCCGCACTCGCGCCCGGCCTGGAAAAGCGTGTTCGGCGACTACAAGCCGCTGCCATCGCCGTGGCGGCAAGGAGCGCCGGCCTTCGATCGCTCCGCCTATGGCCGTATGCTGATCGACGAACCGCACCGCTCGGATTCCTCGCGCTATGCGCAACTGATCGACGACGTGCGTGACGACATCACCCGGTTCGAACCGTTCTTCTCTACCGCCGTCAAGGTATTCGATCTCGACCGCAAGCGTAACGCCAGCCTCGCGCATGTGTCGGAGTTGTCGCCGCGCGAGCGCGCCGACGCGGTCGCCCGCATGGAAGAAAACACCATGATCGTGCAATGGGTGCAGCAGTGCCTGGAGCGCAGGATCTCGTCCTATCATTGGGCGCTGGAGCGGCTGGTGATCCAGGCGCCGGACAATATGGCGGCCGAGGCTGATCGTCTGATCAACGAACTGGCCGCGCAAACCGCCAATCCTCCGGTGGCGTTGCAGCCCGTAATCGGCCACGCCGTAAGCGTGCGGGGGTAGGGACGCTTTTCGTCATACCCGCGAAAGCGGGTATCCAGTAAGCTGTGACCTCTCATCTCAAGACCAACGTTTCGGAATACTAGGTCCCCGCCTGCGCGGGGACGACCAGATACAACTTCGCATTCTCGCGACGCGCTTCGCCCGAGTTTTGCAAATAACGTTCGCCCTTAAAAAACAGAGGGCGCGGGCGACCTTCAAAAGAAGGCGCAGGAAACGCCGGGTGCGCGGGGCACCCGCAGTCCGTGCGCAGCAAAAAATGCACACGGTAGTCACCACAGGTAGCTCCGGACACCCGGCGTTCCTGCGCAATGGTTTTAACGGCTTATGCCACGCTCCCCGGCGACGAATTCGTCTTGCCACCGTCATTGACGAATTAGCGGTACTTCGAAGCCCGGTCGGGCTCAAAACACCTCCGTCAACTTGACACCAGCAACGGGTGCCAGGACCACGTGGTTTTGCCGTCCGCGGCCGCCTTTCGTTGAGGAGCTTCGATGGCATGTGCACATCCGTCGAAGCTTCAGCGAAGACGGGGACGACGCCGTTCGTCTGCGCGCGGTCTGATGACTCACAAGCAAGCTTGCCCTGTCATCGATCGCGCGACGGCACCGCCGCGGCCACCGCATCCCATTCCAACGTTCGTGACGATCGCGAAGCGCCCCTCTTGCGGAACAGGACGTGCGCTAAAGGCCACTGATTTGCCGGCAATGAAAAGCGGAATTTTTCGGTCGAGAAGTCTGGACAAGGCAAATCGCATTGATTTGCGGGAGAAAATTCGGCTTTTTTGCGCGACGCGATCGATGGTCAAGCGCGCGCCTCTAGAAAACTTCATTGCCTTCCTGGCTATACGCCCAAGGGTCAGTCCGGTGTCGATCAGCGTCGGTGTTCTCGACGAGATGACTTCGGTGGTTTCTGCTTAACGGCTTTCCTTGCACCATGAATCCTCTTGCGCCGCTTGGCAGGTTTTTTCTTCGACGCTGATATTGTGTTTGGATCGATGATCTGGGCGTAGCGCGGCAGCACGGTGGGTTTCTTGTCAACCCCGACGACCTTCTCCAATTCACGGATATAGGGCGCGGTCGACTCATTGATAACCCGCTCAATCTCCCGAAAACGAGTCAAGACATCCTTGCCTAGAGGGGTGAGAAAGGCTCCTCCGGTTCTGCCGCCTCGGCGCGTTCCGACGAACGGTTTGTCGCACAGCGAGTTGAGCTTGCGAATGGTGCGCCAGGTCTGATTGAAGGTAAGATCAACGGCAATGGCCGCTGTCGAGATTGAGCCAAACCGGTCGATGGCCTCCAGGATGTTGGCACGGTGAATGCCCACTCCATACTTTCCCTGACAGAAGTCCAAGTTGAAGAAAGTCCAGATTCCCATTCGCATTTCCCCAAGCAGCCGCGTGCTCGATTTATATCACCTCCATAACGGCGTGAATCGAGTCTATTTCGAATGAGCTCCTTGACGGGGCTTTGCCCGCTTGAGTTGTGATGTGTTTGGGCGACCCGATTCGGGAAATAGATGGTCAGACGCAGCAGAGCGACGCCGCGGCGGCTAAAGCTAGCTGCGACGGAAGCTACCAGCAGCGCGCAACACACCCGGATGTTGCAAGAGAGAACATGCACCGTTCGCAAATTGCATCTGGCAACGGGGCATGTCGCCGAGTACGAAACCGCGCTCACCCGACTATTGGCATAACTGCAATATTGCTATTGACACAATATTGAGAGCAGTTAATTTGCATAATATCCGTACGCATATAACGGAGTGAATGGTCCTGCTTCGGGGCGGGAAGGGTGCTTGGGGGCGTAATGATCAATTTCCGAAATCGTTCAGGCTTGAAATCTTTCAGCCTGCGGATGAGCCTTTGCTCGACCGTGTCGATCATGGCTTTTGCCTTTGCAGCGGGCGACGCGTTGGCGCAACAGCAGCCATCGGTTGCCGATTCGTCGACCACTCTCAGAGATGAATCGTTGATTGTCGTGGCCCAGCAGCGGCTTGAGCCTGACGTTGTGGTGACGGAACCTCAGAAGAAGCCGTCCGTAATTGCGCATCAGAAGAAATTGCCGCGTGCGACTTCCAGGAAACGAACAACTAGGCGAACCGCCTCGGTTTCCACTACGCCGGTCCCAGCTCTAGCCGCAGGCCAAACTCCGGCTGCGCCATCGCAAGCGCATGCGGTGCTTAATCCGGACGGCTCCACCACTGCAAGCGGCGGTTTTTACGTCGAAACGCCCACCTTCGGCCCGTTCGGCAATATCCCCGATAAGGATATTCCCTTCAGCACGAACACAATCAGCAAACAGATTATCGACGATCAACAGGTTCATTCCGCTAACGACGCTTTGAAAAACGACAGTTCCGTCAATTCATTCCCGATGACCGCCGGTTACGCGCAAAACCATTATATTCGCGGCTTTGAGGTCGGTCCACAAAACGGCATTTATCAGGACGGGCTAGACCTGCTCGGTTACGTCAGCCCCTTCGTAGAAACCGATCAGCGCATCGACATAATGCGCGGCGCCGTTGCGGCGCTTTACGGCTTCGCCGCGCCGGCAGGCGTCGTGAATTTTATTTCCAAAATGCCGCTCGACGCGCCGCTGACGCGGGTCGATCTCGGCTATATCAGCCGTGGTTCCTTTTACGGTGCGACAGACTTTAGCCGCCGCTTCGGCGAAAACGGTCAATTCGGTATACGACTAAATCTTTACGAGCAAGATGGAATTACGCCGATCGATCAAACCAGTGCCAATCGCGGCGCGCAGTCGCTTTCGCTGGATTGGAAGCCGGATTCCGACCTGAAGCTGTGGGCCAAGGTGGAACATTCAAACGTCGATGTGCAGGGGAACAATTCGACTTTCTTCCTGCCCACATCGCCTTATGTCGCGCTTCCGGCGGCGCCGGACCCGTCCAAACTCTACGGACAGCCGTGGTTTCACGACAATAATGAAAACTTCTTGACGGAGACCGGTGCGGAATTCAAACGCGATGGCTGGACTGTCACCGGCGCGGTTGGCTACTCACAAACCAGCCGTTCCTTCTTGAACAATTTCGATAATCCCGCGCTGAACACGGCCGGTGTCTATGGGCTCGATTATGTGTATGGCAACCTGTCTGATGAGAATTTCGCCTATCGCTCGATGATCAGCAAAGAATTCGCTGTTGGTGTTGTCGATCAGACCATCAGCCTTATCGTCGACGGCAGTACTCATAGCTATCTGATCGGCCAAGTCACCTCTCCGTATGGGATGTCGAACATCTGGAATCCGGTCTACGTCCCCCAACCCAACCTGCTTGCGATTCCACCAATCCTCAAGCAGGACATGACGTTCGACACGCAGATCCTGTCGGACAAGATCGACATCACCAAATATTTCACAATTTACGCGGGGGGCGTCCATTCCAGCGTCGACGAGGACTCTTTTTCCCTGCCAAGCAATGTGCAGACGACAAGTATTCAACAGGATGCTTACACACCGATGGCCGCCGTTATCTTCAAGCCGTGGGAGAGGGTATCCATCTATGCAAGCTATATCGAGGCGCTGCAGCCCGGTTCACAAGCTCCGGGCACGGCGGTAAACGCCTATCAATTGCTGTCCCCATTCGTCGGCAAACAATATGAAGGCGGCGTGAAGGCCGAACTGATGCCGGGCCTCGAAACAAACGCCGCCGTATTCAAGATCGATCAGGCCTACGCCTTCTTGAATAGCGCAAATGTCTTTACGGCCAGCGGGACACAAGAAAACCAGGGCGTGGAATTGAGCGCCACCGGCCGGATCACTTCCGATCTCGTATTACGTGCCGGCCTGACCGCAATGACTGCCAGAATACAGGGCGGAACCCAGGACGGGCAGGAAGCCGCCGGTGTTTCGCAATTCCGCGCCAACCTTTTCGCCGAATATACGCTGCCGATTTTCCCGCAACTCACGCTCATGGGCGGAGTCTATTATCAGGATCGCTTTGTCGTGGGATACAATACGCCCGCCAATATCGCGGCCGGCGACCTGCCGATAGTCTATGCTCCGGGGTACGAAACCTTCGATATCGGAGCCAAGTATAGTACCACGTTGTGGGACAAGCCGATCACCTACCGGCTCTATATCGCCAATCTATTTAACCGCGCGTACTGGCAAAGCACCAACGGGGGCGCCAACGTTCAGGTCGGCCAGCCTCTGACGGCGAAGTTGTCCGCAAGTGTCCGGTTTTGATCGGCTGAAGAAGCGAGAAATCACGACGCGGCTTGTTTCCAGTTCGGAGGAACCAGCATCACTGCAGCCGGACGATGGGCGACGAATGCGATTTTCGCGTTTCTTTGCGGCCTCGCTCTCATGATCGGGGTCGCTGGGATTGGTTTCGACCATCGCGCCAGTAGCGATTCAACGCCTGACTTTTCGGGAGGCAGAATCGTTGTCCTGCCGCCGCTGATAACGAATTTTGCCCTTGTCAGCCATGCCGCCAATCGCGTGAGCGGCACAAGCCCGGCGGGACTTATGGTTTTGCGGCGTGAAATTCTGGCGCGAATTTTCCCGTCGCTGCTCGACATGCCCCTCATGACCGACAGCTCCTACGCGCCTAATCTGGAAATGATGCTGGCGGCGCGACCGGCTATCATCTTCGCCTCCGCCCAGGCCGCGGAAATGCGCCGACTCGGGCTGAACGTCGCCGATCTCGCCGCTCATCAGGGTGCCGAGCCCATGGCTCGCCTGTTTCTGAAGGGAATCGGGAAAGCTGACTGGATTTCCGGCGCAATCGACGAATTTCATCGTCGGCAAGCATCTTTGGACGATGAGTTGAGTACCACCTGCGCTGATGATCGTAAACCTCGCGTTTTGATCCTCGGCATTTATTCGGGCGCTGATCTCATTTCTGGAGGCGCGCTGTCGCCATTTAATGAAATCATTGCTCATGCCGGTGGAGAAAACGCGCTGGCCGACATGCACGTCAACGTGGCGCGCCTCGACCCTGAAGCACTTTTGACTTTGGACCCGGACGTCCTCGTGTTTGGCGAAGGTGTTGATGCCTATGGTCTGAGCCCGTCGCAGATCATGAAGAATCCTAAATTTCGGCCGTTGCACGCAATCGCGCGCAAACAGATCTATCAGCAGCCCAACATGTGGTCCGTACCCAATTCCCTCGTGGAATTGCCGATCTACGAGCGGTGGCTAGCGGAATTATTGCATCCTTGCCTTTCAAAAAAAACGCGGAAAATGGTCGCCGACGCCTATCGGGCCGCGTCGGGTCAGGATCTCAGTGAAGAATTGATCGACATCGAGCTTTCCGTTGCACCCAATCTGAATTCGGCGGAAGGAACGCGCTTCAGTCGCACCCGCGCCGATTGAGCACCCCAAAGGAGTGAAAGTTTTGGCTCGAAGCTTTGATTTCACCCGGCTGACGCTCGCTTTTCATCCGGCGCCATGCGCCCACATCTGTCGCTATTGTTCGTACTCGTCTGCGAAAAGAATGAGGACGATGCTTCCGCTGGCGCGTTTCGAAAGTCTGGTCCATCGTTTTCATGACTGGAAAGATCGGCTTGGAAACTTTGCGCCCGAAGTGAACGCTTTTGTCGGGCCATCCTTCGATTTCGACGTCATCACCATCGAGGCTTTCCGGCGCATGCGTGCACGCTGCGGATGGAAGCTGGAAATTTTGAATCTGGGCGGCCTGAAAATGCGCGTCGGGCCTGAACTCGAGCAGTGGCTGGTCGGCCTGCGCTCCGCTGGAATCATTGGCTTTCATGTTTCATTGGCCGGTGTGGACGGTGTCCACGATCGATGGAATAGTCGCACCGGCGATTTTGCCTTTCAGACGGAAATTTTGCGGCGGGGCGGTGCAATGGGCATGGTTCGCCACGAAAGGCTGTTCCTTGCCAAAAACACTTTGCCGGTCTTCGATCAACTGCTGAACGTGCTGGAAGCAATCCCTGGTGATATCCGCGATCGCTACGCGGTCCCGTTTTTCTATCAAGGTCGCGCCGTCAAATATGAAAGCGAGCGCATTGATGAAAACGATAGAGACCATTTGCTGGCCCGCGTGAAAAACTTGCGGTTGTGGCTTTCCGAGAACTGGCTATCGGAACGTGAATGGCTTCCGCGCCTCAAGGAGCGGGCTGGCGCGCCCAAGGAAGTCGCGCTCACCGTTGAAGTCAATGAAAAGAACATCGATCGTCTGGAGGCTCAAACCTGCGAAGAGGTTTTTGCTGACGCTCAAAGTGTATTCCTGATGGATTGGGCCGGGGTTCCCGATATCGAAGAGCTTTGCGATCACTTCGGTGATTCCGATGGGCGAAAAATCTATTCGACGGGCGAGGAATTGGAGACAAAGCTTTTCGACATTTATCGCGTCAAACGTTCCGGAGGGAGATGCAGAAACGCCGCGCATTGATCACGGAGAAACAGAAAAGCAACTCAAAAAAGGCATAGTAACGATTAACGAAATCGATGACCAATCTCTTCAATTTTGCGGATAGAGCCAAAAGGCAAAAACGCTCTCAGTTTCGTTGGACTGAAATCATCTTATTGGGCGCGCTCATCGCGGGGTTGCTTGGTTCGTTGATGATCGGCCGCTTTCATGTACCTTTGCTCGACGTCGTCCGTATTGTTCTGAGCGGATTGCCATTTCGCGCTGCTGGCGATTACGATAATGCGCCATGGGTCGTAATCGAGATCATCCGTCTGCCGCGCATCTTACTCGTCACGCTCTGCGGCATGGGGCTTGCGTTGTCGGGCGCGACCATGCAGGGCGTTTTTCGCAATCCGCTGGTCGGGCCGGAGATCGCCGGCGTTTCGGCAGGCGCGACACTCGGCGGTGTGATCGCTTTGATGCTCGGCTGGGCCTCGTTTGGCGTGGTTGGTCTCGCTTTTACGGGCGGTCTCGCCGCGTTGATAGCGGCGTTCGCTCTGGCCAATATTTCCGGGCGCGCAAGCATTCTCGCGCTGGTGCTTTCGGGCGTGATCGTCAGCGGCTTTTGCAGTGCCATCGTTGGCTTGCTGGAAACGCTCGCCGATCCGATGACCAGGCTGCCAACGATCGTCTATTGGCTATTGGGCAGCTTCGTCGGCGCAACTTTCGAAAAAGTCATCGTCGTCGCCGTTGTCATGTTGGTCGCCGGCACGCTTCTTCTGGCCATGCGATGGCGAATCAATCTTCTCTCGCTCAGCGAGGACGACGCGACAGCGTTGGGCGTCGAGGTCAACGCGTTGCGATGGACACTGATGGGCCTTGTCGCCATCATGGTTGCGGCGCAGGTGTCGGTCAGCGGCGGCATCGGATGGGTCGGCCTGATCGTTCCCCATATGGCGCGTATGATAGTTGGTCCGGACCATAGCCGACTTTTGCCGGCTTCTGCCTTACTGGGTGGGATGTACTTGTTGGCCATGGACGATCTTGCGCGGGTGGCAACGTCGCAGGAGATACCAATCGGGCTTCTCACTAGTGTAGTTGGCACGCCGATCTTTGCCGTGTTGTTCTGGAAGACACAGGCAAGGGGATGGACCAATGGGTGAGGTGATCGCACTCCTTAGACTGGTATCGTCGGGAGTCTGGCAAGCGCACGTTTCGACTCCTGCCTTGCAATCCTCGCCACACAGCGAGGTGGACGGAGTCTTCGTCGGAGCGAGAACAAGAGGGCACCGGTGACTGAAAGCGCCGTCTCATTCTCGGGCCTTAGCTATGCCTATCATCCGGGAAAATGGCTTTTTCGAAATTATTCGGCTTCCGTTGCCAAGGGCAACATCTTGGCCGTACTCGGTCCCAATGGCCGGGGCAAGACAACGCTGTTGAAACTCCTGCTTGGAGCACTGAAGCCAACCACGGGCTGCCTGAGCATCAATGGTAGCGTTGCATTCGTACCCCAGCTTTTTCACGTGAGCTTTGATTATTCTGTGCTCGATATGGTGTTAATGGGCAGGGCCAGGAAGATTGGGCTGTTCTCTCAACCAACGCGATCGGACGAAGAGGCGGCTATCGTCGCACTCGATCGGTTCGGCATGGCTGAATTTGCTGGGCGCCCCTTTCACGAACTATCAGGCGGCGAGCGCCAGCTAGTTATCTTTGCTCGCACCTTGATGTCGGAAGCGGACGTTCTGATTCTCGACGAACCGACCTCTGCGCTCGATTTGAAAAATCAGAGTATCGTGCTGGACTGGATCGCCAGGCTTTCAAGAGCCGACGGGTTGACGATCATCTTGACGACGCACCATCCCCATCATGCGCTAGCCGTGGCGGACGAGGTCCTCCTGATGATGGGTGGCAGCCAGTATAGTTGCGGAAACGCGGCGCACGTGCTCACAGAAGTAAACCTTGCCGCACTCTACGGCGTACCGCTACGGCGCGTGCTCTTTGAACACGACGGCAGGCGCATAGAAACGCTCGCGCCGGTGCTGCCAATGATCGACCGGGAGGACACTGGTCGACCAACGGCCGGGCAGATTTTGTAATTTGCGCATTCAGCGATGCGGGGGGAGCGCTCTATACCAACGTTGCGAATAATATCGAGTCAGGTGGTTTCGGCTAGTAATCCCTTACGCGCTTGGCGGCACTCACGAGCGGGTACGCTGGTCTACTTACCGAGTTGAACTTCCGGATAAGATGCGCAGTGCATAACAAGAGCGCCTTTCCCCAATCACAAAATCGTCAGAAGTGCTGAAAAGCCATGTTGCGTCCGATTGGATCGGTAGACGTTCCGCATCCATCGATCTAGAACCCTGCGCGGCAGGGACATCGCTCGGGCAACAACAACATGGCATCCGGATTCCGAAAGCATCTGAATATTCTCATACCCTGCTTCGCGTTCCTCGCTGCAATGACCGGCGTGGTGGCCTATTCACCGGAAATCTATCGCGAATTTTGCAGCGCGACCGGGTATGGCGGAACGACGCAAAGGGCCTATACCGATCCCAACACCACTTCCAAGAAGACGGTAACAGTTGCGTTCGACAGCAATGTCGCGCCCGGGCTGCCATGGCGGTTCGAACCGGAACAACGCTCCGTGAAGGTTCATCTCGGTGAACAGAA
>JAGXAJ010000090.1 GCA_018971625.1 Pseudomonadota bacterium | reverse complement strand
TGCCAGGTGCCTCCGAACCCCGCCTGACGGAGCTTAACCCATCAGGACTTTAGATTTGGTCTTTCAAACTGCGTTACGCAGCCTGAGCAACCGGAGCATAGTTGTCGTTTGCAACTATTGCATAGCCCGATAACGGCGGAACCATACCGAGAAAAAACACGCCCTTTACGCCCTCGTCGATCCTGGTTCGCCCCCGCCGAAGCCCGTCTCGGCGGGCTTGGGTGGAGGCGCCGGGTACTGCCCCCGGGTCCGAATGGTTTATTGCGACGGCAATTTATTTCCATAGCCGGCGAACCGGCACCCCGAATATAGGATGCAATGGTTGAGAAAAATAGAGCCTGCGCGGTCCCATCCGGGGCGGCGAATAAGTGGCAATAGGCGGCTGGAATGGCGCTGCGCGTGTCCGGGGGTGCAAACCGCCGAATATCGGTTGGCGCAGTGCGGCTTGCCGTTCTAAATCTGGCGCATGCCACCGGATTCGCCGGCCGCCGCCGTTCCTGTCCCGGGTTCCGCGCCGGAAAGCCCGGCATCGCCGCCACCCGGCCTGATCGCGTTGTTTGTCGCGTTCGCCAAAATGTCGCTGGCGGAATTCGGCGGTGTGATGGTGTTCGCGCGTCGCGCCATTGTCGAGCAGCACCGCTGGATGACGGCGGACGAATTCAACGAGACTTTTGCGCTGTGTCACTTCCTGCCGGGGCCGAACGTGCTGATCGTCACCCTGATCGGCTATGCAGTCGCAGGCATCGGCGGCGCGCTGGTCGCAACGCTTTCGATGTGCGTTCCGACCGCGGTGCTCGCTTTTTTCGTCAGCCGATTTCTGCGGCGATCGAGCCATTCGCGCTGGCCCGCGATAGTCCAGGCAGCCCTGGTCCCGCTTTCAATCGGCCTGATGGGTGCCAGCGGGTTGATCCTGGCGCTGGCCGCGGACCGGAGTTGGGCCGCCGCTTTGGTGACCGCGGGCGCGGCATTGTTGGCTTCGAGCACCCGGCTCAATCCGCTCTGGCTATTGGCGGCCGGAGGATTTCTGGGGTTTGCCGGTCTGCTCGGCTAGGGAAACCATCGGCGCCCCCTTGCTGCAGGCCAGCTGGATGGTCACTTTTCGGGGTATAATCGCCACTCAGGGTCGAATCGGCGCTGCCGGTTACCCGGTCGGCGGCTAAAAGTTCCGGTTCTCGGGATCGCCATATCACGCCATGAATCAATATCACCAGCTGCTCGAACGGATTCTCGCCGACGGCGCGGAAAAGCACGACCGCACCGGCACCGGCACATTGTCGATCTTCGGTTATCAGATGCGCTTCAACCTGGCGGCTGGCTTCCCGATGCTGACCACGAAGAAGCTGTCGCTGAAGGCGATTGTGCATGAGCTGTTGTGGTTTCTCGCCGGCGATACCAACATCAAATATCTCAAGGACAATGGCGTTTCGATCTGGGACGAGTGGGCCGACGCCAATGGCGATCTCGGCCCGGTCTATGGCTCGCAATGGCGGTCCTGGCCGGCGCCCGACGGCCGCAGCATCGACCAGATCGCCAACGTCATCGACATGATCAGGCGCAACCCGGATTCGCGGCGGCTGATCGTCAGCGCCTGGAATCCGGCCGACGTCGACAAGATGGCGCTGCCGCCCTGTCATTGCCTGTTCCAGTTCTATGTCGCCAACGGCAAATTGTCGTGCCAGCTCTACCAGCGCTCGGCCGACGTTTTCCTCGGCGTGCCCTTCAACATCGCCTCCTACGCGTTGCTGACCATGATGGTGGCGCAGGTGACCGGGCTGAAGCCGGGCGATTTCGTGCACAGCCTCGGCGACGCGCATCTCTATTCGAACCACCTCGAGCAGGCACGGTTGCAACTGACGCGCCCGACGCGCAAGCTGCCGGTGATGAAGATCAATCCGGAGGTAAAGGATATCTTTGCGTTTCGTTACGAGGACTTCGTGCTCGATGGCTACGATCCGCATCCGCATATCAAGGCTGAGGTAGCTGTATGAGCCGTGATGTGAGCGATTGAATGTCCCTTAACATTCGTCGCGCCGGCCCCGGCGAAACCGGGCTTGTCCTGTCGCTGCTTCGCGAACTGGCCGAATACGAGAAACTGCTTCACGAAGTGAGGGCAACCGAAGCCGACATTGGCGCAGCGCTGTTTGCCGACAATCCCGTTCTGTTCTGCGAGATCGCTGAGTGGTACGGCGAACCGGTGGGCTTCGCGGTCTGGTTTCTTAATTTTTCGACCTTCAGCGGGCGACCCGGCATTTATCTCGAAGATTTGTTCGTTCGCCCGGCGCAGCGCCGTAGGGGCATCGGCAAGGCGTTGCTGGTGCATCTTGCGAAAACCTGCGTGGCGAACGGCTGGTCGCGGCTGCAATGGTCGGTGTTGGACTGGAATGCCCCGTCAATTGAATTCTACACATCGCTCGGTGCGGTGCTGATGGACGAATGGACCATCTGCCGGCTGTCCGGCCCGCCGCTCGCGGCGCTTGCAAGGGAAACGCGTTGATGGAGATCGTTCTGATTGTCGCGGTTGCTGACAATGGCGTGATCGGCGCCGGCGGCAAGATCCCGTGGCGTCTGAAGACCGACCAGCAACGCTTCAAGGCGCTGACGACCAACAAGCCCGTGGTGATGGGCCGCAAGACGTTCATCTCGCTGGGCCGGCCGTTGCCGCGGCGTACCAATATCGTCGTCACCCGCGATGCCAACTTTCGCGCTCCGGGCGCGGTGGTGACGACCTCGGTCGCGGATGCGCGTGCGGTAGCGACCGGCGACGCGCTGCGGCGTTTCGTCACTGAGATCGCCGTGATCGGTGGCGCTGAAATCTATGCGCAATGGATGGATGTCGCCGACCGCTTGGAATTGACCGAAGTCCACGCCCGCCCCGAAGGCGACACCTGTTTCACCGCAGTAGATACGGCTGTTTGGCAGGAAGTTGCCCGTCAGCGCCATCCGGCCGGCCCCGATGACAGCGCCGACTTTTCCTATGTGACCTACGTCCGGCGGAAGCTGCACTGCGTCGGTTAATGTTTACATTGACAATTATGAGCCGCAACATAGCTGCTTCGGCCGGAAGCTTGCGTTGTAAGGTTCGTGGCCGTCCCCTATAAAGCCAGCAGATTTCGAGGCGGGTATCTTGGTCCCCAAGATTGGCCCTCAAGCCTTGCGGAGGAGAGTGTCGATGCCGTGGAAGAATCAAGGCGGAGGCCCATGGGGCTCCGGTCCGAAAGGACCATGGGGCTCCGGACCACAGCCGACGGGGCCGAGGCCGCCCGACCTTGAAGACCTTCTGCGCCGCGTGCAGGATCGGCTGCAGCAGTTCCTGCCGGGCGGATATTTCAGTGGCCTCGGCATCGCGCTGATCCTTCTCGGCGTGATCGCGATCTGGGGGATGTCCGGCTTTTATCGCGTTCAATCGGAAGAGCAGGGCATCGTGCTGCGCTTCGGCAAATATGTGCGCGACTCCTATCCTGGCCTGAACTATCATCTGCCATATCCGATCGAGACCGTGCTGCTGCCGAAGGCGCTGCGGGTTTCGACCCTGAGCATTGGCATGACGCTGATCGACGATCCGGCGCGGCGCGGTCGCACCATGCGCGATGTCCCGGAGGAAAGCCTGATGCTGACCGGCGACGAAAATATCGTCGACGTCGATTTCACGGTGTTGTGGCGCATCAAGCCGAAGGCGGTCGATCCACACGGCGTCGCGGATTTCCTGTTCAACATCCAGAATCCCGAAGGCACCGTGAAGGCGGTCGCCGAAAGCGCGATGCGCGAGATCGTCGGCAAGTCCAATATCCAGCCGATCCTGACCGGCGCCCGCACCTCGACCGAAAACGCGGTACAGGAATTGATGCAGAAGATTCTCGACAATTACGGCTCGGGCATCCTGATCCAGCAGGTGCAGATGCAGAAGGTCGATCCGCCGGCGCAGGTGATCGATTCGTTCCGCGACGTGCAGGCGGCGCGCGCCGACCTCGAGCGGCTACAGAACGAAGCCCAGACCTACGCCAACCGCGTCGTTCCCGACGCAAAGGGGCGTGCCGCGCAGATCATTCAGGTCGCCGAAGGCTACAAGCAGCAGGCGGTCGCCGAGGCCAAGGGTCAGAGCGCGCGCTTTCTGAAAGTCTACGACGAATACAAGAAGGCGCCCGACGTTACCCGGGAGCGCATTTATCTGGAGACGATGGAGCATGTGCTCGGAAGCTCCGAGAAGCTGGTCTATGACGGTGGTCCCGGCGCGCAGGGCGTCGTACCTTATTTGCCGCTCAGCGAGCTGACACCGCGACGTTCACCCGCGCCATCGACAAGTCAGTCGCAACAGAAGGGTGGGAGCACGCGATGAGATCCCCTGTTGCTGGTACTGTCGCGCTGCTGGTGCTGTTGCTCGTCCTCATCGTCGGCTATGGCTCGGTCTTCACTGTAGACCAGACGGAACAGGCGCTGGTGGTCAGGCTGGGTAAACCGGTCAGCGTCGTGACCGACCCGGGCCTGCATTTCAAAGCGCCGTTCATCGATACCGTGATTGATATCGACAAGCGTATCCTCGATCTTGAAAACCCATCGCAGGAAGTCATTGCATCGGACCAGAAGCGGCTGGTGGTTGACGCCTTCGCGCGCTACCGCATCAAAACGCCGCTGCGCTTTTACCAGAGCGTCGGTTCCGTCCAGGCCGCCAACACCCAGTTGACGACCATCCTCAATGCGTCGCTGCGCCGTGTGCTGGGTGAAGTCACCTTCATCCAGGTGGTGCGCGACGAGCGCGAGGCCTTGATGGGACGGATCCGCGACCAGGTCGACAAGGAGGCTGATGCCTATGGCATCCAGGTGGTCGACGTCCGCATCCGGCGCGCCGACTTGCCGGAGCAAAACAGCCAGGCAGTCTATCAGCGCATGCAGACTGAACGGCAGCGCGAAGCGGCCGAATTCCGTGCCCAGGGCGGTCAGAAGGCACAGGAGATCAGGTCCAACGCCGACCGCGAAGCCACCGTGATCGTCGCGGAGGCGAACTCGAAGGCCGAGCAGATACGTGGCGACGGCGACGGCGAGCGCAACCGACTGTTCGCCGAAGCCTATGGCAAGGATCCGGGTTTCTTCGCGTTCTATCGCTCGATGACGGCCTATGAGAACGGCCTGAAGAGCAACGATACCCGGTTCCTGCTGCGGCCGGATTCCGACTTCTTCAGGTACTTCAATAGCCCGGCCGGCACGTTGGCGGCTGCGCCAGCAGCCGGTTCCCCGGCAGCGAAGCCCTGAATGCTTGGCCAGGCTGAGTGGTCGAAGCGGCTGCCGCTTCGACCCCAGCACCAAAGTCAGGAACAGCATCAAACGGGGGGTTCCAGTCCGATGAGGTCCATAGCGTTTGCCGACTTCCTCATCGGTGTGGGTGTTCTGTTTGTGCTAGAGGGCTTGATGTTCGCGGCGAGCCCGGCCTGGATGCGCCGGGCGATGAAGAGCGCGCTGGCGACGCCGGACAACATCCTGCGCGCGGTGGGAATCGGATCGGCGGTAGCCGGCCTGATCCTGATCTGGATCATTCGGCGCTAGAATTCGTTCGCTTCGGCGGCTGCGGGAGTTGTCGGGGATCAACGCCAAATTGAGCGGCCGCGCCGGTTTTTCGCCGTATTTGACGTGCGCTCATGGCCACGAAACTTCCCGCGATGCTTGCGCCATTACCCGGTTCGGGCGCACTGTGGAAGAAACATTCCGAGCCGGTTCAAGGCCAAGACCTGGTTTCATGAGAACCTGGTTTCATGAGGGACCTGGTTTCAAGACAGAGAGATCCGATATGACTGCTGCGATTCCGGCCCTGACTCGTCACTTGCGCCCCTGGTTGGCCGCGATCTGCCTCGGCGCCGCCAGCCTTGCATTGACGCCGCCGGCCGAGGCCCGCGGTCCCGACGGCATCGCCGATGTCGCCGAGAAGGTGATCGACGCGGTGGTCAACATCTCGACTTCGCAGACCGTCGAGGCCAAGGGCGGCCCCAGCGAAGGCAAGGGCGCGATGCCGAAATTGCCGCCGGGCTCGCCGTTCGAGGAGTTCTTCGACGACTTCTTCAAGAACCGCCATGGCGGTCAGGGCGGCGGCGATGTGCAGCCGCACAAGACCACGTCACTTGGCTCCGGCTTCATCATCGATACCTCGGGCATCGTCGTGACCAACAATCATGTCATCGACGGCGCCGACGAGATCAACGTGATCATGAATGATGGCAGCAAGTTCAAGGCCCAACTGGTCGGCGTCGACAAGAAGACGGATCTCGCGGTGCTGAAATTCAAGCCGAACAAGCCGCTGACCGCGGTCAAGTTCGGCGATTCCGACAAGCTGCGGCTCGGCGAATGGGTGATCGCGATCGGCAATCCGTTCAGCCTCGGCGGCACCGTCACCGCCGGCATCGTGTCGGCGCGCAACCGCGATATCAGCCAGGGTCCTTATGACAACTACATCCAGACCGATGCCGCCATCAACCGCGGCAATTCCGGGGGGCCGCTGTTCAATCTCGATGGCGACGTAATCGGCGTCAACACGCTGATCATTTCGCCGACAGGCGGCTCGATCGGCATCGGTTTCGCGGTGCCCTCCAAGACCGTAGCCGGCGTGGTCGCGCAGCTGCGGCAATATGGCGAGCTTCGCCGCGGCTGGCTTGGCGTTCGCATCCAGCAGGTCACCGACGAGATCGCCGAAAGCCTCAGCATCAAACCGGCGCGCGGCGCGCTGATCGCCGGCGTCGACGACAAGGGCCCAGCCAAGCCCGCGGGAATCGTGCCGGGTGACGTCGTCGTCAAGTTCGACGGCAAGGACATCAAGGAGCCAAGGGATCTGTCGCGCGTGGTGGCCGACACCGCCGTCGGCAAGGAGGTCGATGTCGTTCTTATCCGCAAGGGCGCGGAGCAGACCGTCAAGGTGACGCTCGGCAAGCTCGATGATGGCGGCGACAAGCCGGTGCAGGTCTCCAACAAGACGCAGGAACCGACCGAGAAGCCGGTGACGCAAAAGGCGCTCGGGCTCGATCTGGCGACGCTGAGCAAGGACCTACGCAGCCGCTACAAGATCAAGGACAGCGTCAAGGGCGTCATCATCACCAATGTTGATAGCTCCTCCGACGCCGCCGAGAAACGCCTGAGCCCCGGCGAGGTCATCGTCGAGGTGGCGCAGGAAGCGGTCAGCAGCGCCGCCGACGTCAAGAAGCGCATCGACCAGATCAAGAAAGACGGCAAGAAATCCGTCCTGCTGCTGGTCGCCAACAGCGACGGCGAATTGCGGTTCGTGGCGCTGAGCGTGCAGTAGGCGTTTCGCCTTCCACTGTCATGGGCCGGGCTCGACTCGGCCAGGACATCGCCTTCGCATGACACCCGGGGCAAACCTAGGCATGACGATATTGTACAACCGGTGGCGCCAGCGAACCTTAGTACGCTGGTCGTCCCTGCAGCATTCCCGCGATACCGAGGTCTTCGTCGAGTTCAGGCCAATGAATTCCCAATGGCATCAACTCAAGGTGCTCGCGTGCCGCGGCACTGGCATTTTTCTGTCGCGGATACCAGGCCAACGGGGTGGCTATCCTGCGACCATCGGCGAGCGTCACCACTAGTTCGTCAACGGTGAATGCAACGGAGATCGGCCTGATATCACCGACATCAATTTCTAAAATGCTCATGCCATTTGCCTTCGAGGAGATCGCTTTGCGATCTCCGATATCGGATAATAGCTCCAATTTCGTGAGCAGGAAATCCTGCATTGGCCGCGACCGAGAGGTCATGGAGCCAGAATTTGGCTTCGAAATCTCCGGAGCGGACGTGAATATGCGGCGGTTTCACCGCGTTCGTTCGAATAGAAGAATGCGCGATACGGGCCCCAGCGCAAGACGGTCGGCATTGCGCCTATCCCTCCACGAACTCGTCGCGCCGATAGCCTTGGGCGTACAGCAACGCCGTGAGGTCGCCGTGGTCGATCCTTGCGGCGGCGGCCACAGCCACCGCGGGCTTGGCATGGTAGGCAACACCCAGGCCCGCCGCTTCGATCATGCCGAGGTCGTTGGCGCCGTCGCCGACCACCAGCGTATCGAGATTGTCGAGGTCGAAGGATTCGCGCAGTTCGACCAGCGTGGCGAGCTTGGCGGCGCGGCCCAGGACCGGCTCCCTAACCTCGCCGGTGAGCTTGCCGTCGGCGATCTTGAGCTCGTTGGCGCGGTTCTCCTGGAAGCCGATCATCGCGGCGACCGCGTTGGTGAACAGCGTAAAACCGCCCGAGATCAGACAGGTATAGGCGCCGTGCGCGCGCATGGTCATGACCAGTTCGCGGCCGCCCGGCCTCGGCTTGATGCGTTGCTTCAGGACTTCGTCAACCACGCTGACCGGAAGGTCCTTCAATAGCGCGACGCGCTCGCGCAGTGCCGGTTCGAAGGCGATCTCGCCGCGCATCGCGCGTTCGGTGATGGCAGCGACATGAGCCTTCAGCCCGGCGAAATCGGCCAGTTCGTCGATGCATTCCTGCCCGATCATGGTGGAATCCATGTCGGCCAGGAAAAGTTTCTTGCGCCGGTCGATCTGGGATTGCACGACAATGTCGATCGGCAGATCGCGGCGCGCCTCGCTGAGGCGTTTGACGATGGCGGCGACGTCCTGGCTGCCGGTAAAGGGAATGTCGACGGCGACTTCGTCGAACAACCAGCGCGCCGGACCGGCTTCGGGAAGTAGCGCGCGCGCGCCGTCGACGACCGTGCTATCGAGCGCGGGATTGGCAGGATTGCAGATCAGCGTGGCGACGAGAGACATGCGGGTCAATTCGCGGAAGCGGTCAAATGGCTGGTAAACTTGCCGTGCTTATCGCAGGGCCGACCGCCAGCGGCAAGTCAGCGCTGGCGCTCGAGCTTGCGCAAGCGACCGGCGGCGTCATCATCAATGCCGATTCCATGCAGGTTTACCGTGATCTTCATATCATCACGGCGCGGCCCTCGGCCGCGGAAGAAGCGCGCGTGCCGCATCGGCTCTATGGCCACATCGATGCCGCCGTCAATTGCTCCGTCGGTCGCTGGGTGACGGACGCGGCGGCGGCTCTTTCGGAAGCGCGCGCGCAGAACCGCCTGCCGATTTTTACAGGCGGCTCCGGCCTCTATTTCAAGGCGCTGACGCGCGGCCTGTCCGCGGTGCCGCCGGTGCCGGCGACGATACGGCAGGGCATCCGCGCACGGCTCGAACGCAATGGGGTTGAGGCGTTGCATGCGGAATTGAGCGAACGCGATCCGGATTCCGCCGGCCGGCTCAAGCCGCGCGACCGCAGCCGCATCGCGCGTGCGCTCGAAGTGATCGAGGCGACCGGCCGTTCGCTGACCGACTGGCACCGCGACGGGCTGCCGCCGCTGCTGTCGCCCGGGCAATTCAGCGCGGTGTTCCTGGCGCCGGAACGCAACGCGCTTTATGCGCGGATCGATGCGCGTTTCGATGCGATGCTTGCCGCGGGCGCGCTCGACGAAGTTGCGCGCCTCGGCGCGCGGCAACTCGATCCGCTGTTGCCCGCGATGAAGGCCCATGGCGTGCCCGCGCTGCTTTCGCACCTGAGAGGCGAGATCACGCTGGCGCCGGCCGCGCAAATTGCCCGCGCCGACACCCGTCATTATGCAAAACGACAGTTCACCTGGTTCCGGCATCAATTGCCGGAATTCGAGTGGGTCGCCCCGGAGCGGACGAGGGAATGGCTCGCGAGGCGCATCTAATCCAGACCTGCGGGACGGTGAGCAGCGTAAGCGGTTCGCAGCCCCGATCTGAAACCGCATTTTTCATAAAAGCGATGAACACGCGGATCAGCCCGGCCGCTTTGAAGCAGGACATGATGGCAATCCTGCTTCCGGGCTTCCGCGAGGACCGCGCCGATCACGGCGCGGCCGTGGCCGCATCCCTGATGATCGGGATGCGTTACGACATTTTCGATGATGCCGTGCTGGCGTCCGCCGCGCAGGAGATTGGGGAAGATAACCAGCATGCAGGTCGAGACGATCCGCATATCCGCATCCGATACGAAGATCGTGAGGCCATCGCGCGCGAGGCATTGCGACCAGATCCGTTCGGCGCGCTCCTCCGGTTCGGCATGCCGGCTGACGTCCGCGATCTCGAACAGCGCGAGCAGGGAGGCAAGATCGGCCGCACTCGCTGCTCGGGCGTTGGGCACGCGAAAGCCTCCCCGGTGGTGTCGGACTGGAATGGAGCAGAGCACCGGCCGGAAGGATAGTAGATTCGGCCGGCACAGGGTCAGGTGAAACCGCTGCTCGCCGCAGCCATGCGATTTCGCTGTGTGAAAACGCTCGCCCAGCGACCGAAACGCGGCTATTCTGCGAGAATCGTGCCAATAGAGGGCCTCCCCTTGACTTTCGGGGCTTGGCCGCTATGTTGCGCGCAACCTTTGGGAAGTAAGCACCGCAATATGCGTAATATTATTACCAAGCTGCTTAGCGTAGTCGTACCCGGGCGCGCCGCCAGGGATGGCTAAGGCCATTCCAAAATCGGGCGGTGTGCAGGGGTCCTCTCGGGCCCCTTTTTATTTTCCCAACCGACGCAACTGAAGAAAGCCGCTGACAACAGCGCATCCGGAGCCAGGCCATGAGCGACAAGAGCCACCACCCCAACCAGATGACCGGCGCAGCCATGATCGTGCGCGCGCTGGTCGATCATGGCGTCAAGCACATCTTCGGTTATCCCGGAGGGGCGGTGCTTCCGATCTATGACGAGTTGTTCCAGCAAAGCGAGGTCGAGCATATCCTGGTGCGGCATGAGCAGGGCGCCGGTCACGCCGCCGAAGGTTATGCGCGGTCAACCGGCCGGCCGGGCGTGGCAGTGGTGACGTCGGGACCTGGCGCCACCAACATGGTGACGCCGCTGACCGACGCGCTGATGGATTCGATCCCGCTGGTCTGCATCACCGGGCAAGTCCCCACCCATCTGATCGGCAATGACGCGTTCCAGGAATGCGACACGGTCGGCATTACCCGGCCCTGCACCAAGCACAACTGGCTGGTGCGCGACGTCAACGACCTCGCGAAGGTGCTGCATGAGGCGTTCTATGTCGCCAGCACGGGCCGTCCCGGTCCGGTCGTGGTAGATGTGCCCAAGGATGTGCAGTTCGCGACCGGCACCTATCATCCGCCCCGCAAGGCGGACGTGCACGTGTCGTATGTGCCGCGCCTGAAGGGCGACGCGACGTTGGTCCGTAAAGCCGCGGCGCTGCTCGCGTCCGCCAGGCGTCCGGTGATCTATAGCGGTGGCGGCGTGATAAACTCCGGACCCGAAGCCTCAAAGCTGCTGCGCGAGCTGGTCGAAGTCACCGGCTTCCCGATCACCTCGACGCTGATGGGGCTCGGTGCCTATCCGGCATCGGGCAAGAACTGGCTCGGCATGCTCGGCATGCATGGCACCTACGAGGCCAACATGGCGATGCATGACTGCGACGCCATGCTGTGCGTCGGCGCGCGGTTCGACGACCGGATCACCGGCCGTACCGACGCGTTTTCGCCGGGCTCGAAGAAGATCCACATCGACATCGATCCGTCCTCGATCAACAAGAATATCCGCGTCGATATTCCGATCATCGGCGACGCCGCCAACGTGCTCGGCGACCTGTTGCAGGCGTTCAAGGCGGAATCCATGAAGTCCGACATCAAGCCGTGGTGGCAGCAGATCGCGAAATGGCGCGCGCGCAACTCGCTGGCCTACAAGAAGAACGACGACGTCATCCTGCCGCAATACGCGATCGAACGGCTGTTCGCCGCCACACGCGGCCGCGACACCTACATCACGACAGAAGTCGGTCAACACCAGATGTGGGCGGCGCAGTTCTTCGGCTTCGAGGAGCCGCACCGCTGGATGACCTCCGGCGGCCTCGGCACGATGGGCTACGGCTTGCCGGCCGCGGTCGGCGTGCAGGTGGCGCATCCCGATAGTCTCGTGATCGACATCGCCGGTGATGCGTCGGTGCAGATGACGATGCAGGAAATGTCGACGGCGGTTCAGTTCGAATTGCCGATCAAGATCTTCATCCTGAACAATCAGTACATGGGCATGGTGCGACAATGGCAGCAGCTGCTGCACGGCAACCGGCTGTCGCACAGCTATTCCGAGGCGCTGCCGGACTTCGTCAAGCTTGCCGATGCCTTTGGTTGTGTCGGCATCCGCGCGACGAAGCCCGCCGATCTCGACGGCGCCCTTGAGGAGATGATCGCGATCAAGCGGCCGGTACTGTTCGATTGCCACGTGGCAGCGCTGGAGAATTGCTTCCCGATGATCCCCTCCGGCAAGGCGCACAACGAAATGCTGTTGCCGGTGGAAGCCAATGACGAAGCCACGGCGGTGGCGTTCGCCGGCGGCAAGGCGCTGGTGTGAGGTGAGTCGGTCGGATGTTTGATCTGGCACAGCTCGAGCGGGCGCATGAGATCGTTGCGGCGGCGGTGCCGCCAACCCCGGCGCATGCCTGGCCGCTGCTTGCGCAGCGACTTGGCGCGGAGGTCATGGTCAAGCATGAAAACCACACGGCGTCCGGTGGCGGAAGGCGCCGGCGCCGCGCCGCTCGCCGCCGCACTGAAGGAAAAAACCAGGCTTGCGGGCAAGCGCGTCGGCTTGATCCTGAGCGGTGGCAACATCGACTTCGACCTGTTCCAGCGATGGGTAGGCGCGGATGTCGCCGCGAACGCCAGGGCAAAGGTGCCGGCGTGATGACAAACATTGCCACGAATCGGCGGCAACAAATTCGGCGGTCATTGTCCGGCTTGGCCGGACGATCCGGTAATCGGCGAGCTTTCGGCTCTTCTCGGGCGCTTGCGTCTACTGGATGCCCGGGTTGGCAGGCATGACGACCAGAAAAACCAAGAGGGACACAATGGACCAGCCTGCATCCGCCTATTTCATGGAAGAGCGCCATGATCCGGTCGAATCCCACACGCTCGCGGTGCTGGTGCAGAACGAGCCGGGAGTGCTGGCGCGCGTGATCGGGCTGTTCTCCGGCCGCGGCTACAACATTGAAAGTCTCACCGTCTCCGAGACCGAAAGCCAGAAACATCTCTCGCGCATTACCATCGTTACCACGGGGACGCCGATGGTGATCGAGCAGATCAAGCATCAGCTCGACCGCATGATTCCGGTCTATCGCGTCGTCGACATGACGCTGACCGGCCGCTCGATCGAGCGTGAGCTCGCGATGGTCAAGGTACGCGGCGGCGGCGACAATCGCGTCGAGGCGCTGCGGCTGGCGGACGCCTTTCGCGCGCGCGTGATCGACGCCACCATCGAAAGCTTCGTGTTCGAGATCACCGGCAATTCCGCCAAGATCAGCCAATTCATCGACCTGATGCGTCCGCTCGGTCTGGTGGAGGTGTCGCGCACGGGTGTTGCCGCGATTGGGCGCGGGCCTGAGGGGATGTGAACCATGCTGGCGCGCGACTGGTATTACAACGAACGGCGGCAGATCGGGCTCGATTCTGCAGTCGCATCGATCTACGAGCTGGATGATGATCGTGACGCCCGGGCCCGCGCCACGCTTGGCATGCTGAACGTGCAGCGCGGCTGGCGGGTGGCCGATATCGGCTGCGGAAATGGCGTGCTGGCCTGCGAGGCGGCGATGCTCGGCGCCGAGGTCGACGCGATCGATATTTCGCCGGCGATGCTGGCGCTCGCAAAGATCCAGGCCGACGACCGCAAGGTCGCGATCCGGACCCAGTCGGCCGGGTTATTGAGCTTTGTCTTTCAGCCCAATTCCTATGATCTCGTGGTCAGCGAGTTCACGCTGCATCATCTGCCGGATTTCTGGAAAGCGGTGGCGATGGCGCGGATCTACAACGCGCTGAAGCCGGGCGGCTGTTTCTTCCTGCGCGACATCGTGTTCGTCAGCATGCCCGACGGCTCCGAGCGCGACGTCGAGGCGTGGGCCGACTTCAACGCCAAGAACCACGGCTTTGCCCGCGACAGCGTCATCACCCACATGCGCGATGAGCATTCGACCTTCGGCTGGGTGATCGAGCGCATGCTGACCGATGTCGGCTTCACGCTGGTCTCGGCCGACTATCACGCCCCGCTGCACGGCGCCTATTTGCTGCGAAAGCCGAAATCCGGCGAGCAAGGCTGAAGGAAAATGAAGCCGGCGGACGTCTGCCTTGCCGTGACGGTCGCGGTGATATGGGGGCTTGCCTTTGTCGCGAGCCGGATCGCGCTTGACGAATTCTCGCCGCCCCTGATGACCGCGCTGCGGTTCTGCGTCGCGGCGTTGCCGTGCCTGCTGGTGCCGCGTCCGAGGGTTTCGTGGTCGGTACTGATCGCGATCAGCTTCACGCTGTTTCTCGGTCAGTTCCTGGCGCAGGCCTATGGCATCGCGCATGGCGTTCCCGTCGGCCTGTCCAGCGTGATCGTGAAGAGCCAGGCGCTGTTCACGATCGCTTTTGCCGCGATCCTGTTTCGAGAACTACCGACCCCGCTGCAAGGCGTCGGCATCGGCATTGCCGTCGTCGGCCTTCTGATGATCTGCGGCACCGTCGGCTATGATTTCAGCGTCGGCGCCTTCGCGGCCATCGCGATCTCCCCGATCTGCTTTGCGATCGGCAATGTGCTGTTGCGCCGCGCCGGTGGAGCGCCGATGTTCGATCTGTTCGCGTGGCTGTGCCTGATCGCTGCGATACCCCTGTTGGCGCTGGCCCTGGTGCTGGACGGGCCGCAGGCGACTTGGCACGCGTTGCGGCACATGTCACTGACCGGTCTTGCCTGCATCCTCATCGTCGGCGGCATCTCGACCTCCATCGCCTATTGGCTATGGGGCCGGCTGCTGCGTGACTACCCCGCCGCGCAGGTGGTGCCGTTCGCACTGCTGGTGCCATTCGTGGGCTCGGCGGCGTCCAGCATCGTATTTGACGAGCGCTTCGGGCCGCTACGGCTGGCCGGGATGATCACCGTGGTCGGCGGAATTGCCGTGATGTTGTTGGCGAAGCAGCGACAAGCAGCTTCGAAACCGGTTCGTCCAGAGGTCACCTGAGCGCAAAGCCATGTCGCAATCACTGCTGTTTGCCTTTCTGCTGTTCGTCTCGGTGATGTTTTTCACGCCGGGTCCGAACAACATCATGCTGCTGTCCTCGGGACTGACATACGGATTTCGCCGTACCCTGCCGCATATGGCGGGCGTGATACTCGGCGGCGCCTTTATGATCGGCGCGGTCGGCCTTGGTCTCGGCGCCGTCTTCATCGCCTATCCCGTGCTGAAGACCATTCTGAAATATGCCGGCGCCGCCTACCTGATCTATCTCGCCGCCGCGATCGCGATGTCAGGCGCCGCCAAGATGGACCCGGATAGCCGGCGCGGCCCGATTACGTTCTGGGGCGCGGTGATATTCCAGTGGGTCAATGTCAAGGCATGGGTGATGGTGATCGGAACCATCACCGCCTATGCGGCCATTGCTGCCTTCCCCTGGAACATCGCGATCGAGACCGGCATCAGCCTGATGATGGGGATATTGGCGACCACCACCTGGGCGTTGTTCGGCAGCTCGTTGCGACCGATCCTGACCTCGCCGCCAAAGGTACGGGCTTTCAATATCGCTATGGCGTTCTTGCTGGTGGCCTCGCTCTATCCGGTGTTCGCGGACGCATGATGCCGTCCCATGCCATGCGAGAGAAGGGTTTCCCCTGAGAGGAAAAATGCTCTAGACAACGCCGGAAATTCGCCGGCGACCGGCGCTCTCGCCCACTCAAATGCCTGATTAACCGGCCGATTTGGCCACTTCCCAAGGAAACGACCATGCGTGTTTATTACGATCGCGACGCCGACCTGAACCTGATCAAGGGCAAGAAGGTCGCCATCGTCGGCTATGGCAGCCAGGGGCACGCCCATGCGCTGAACCTGA
>JAGXAJ010000017.1 GCA_018971625.1 Pseudomonadota bacterium | reverse complement strand
TACAACAACATCCTCAAGCAGATCGACACCACCTCGCAGGACTCCTCGTTCAACGGCATCAACCTGCTCGAGGGCGACACGCTGAACCTGACCTTCGACGAAACCGGCAAGTCCACGCTGGCGATCCAGGGCGTCACCTTCAATACCGCTGGCCTCAGCCTTGCACCGCTGACTGCCGGCACCGATTTTCTCGACAGCAATTCGGCAACCACCATTCTCAACCAGCTCAACGCCGCCAGTGCCACCCTGCGCTCGGAGGCGTCGAACCTCGGTTCGAACCTGTCGATCGTGGAGATCCGTCAGGACTTCTCCAAGAGCCTGATCAACGTGCTGCAGACCGGCGCCTCCAACCTGACGCTGGCCGACACCAACGAGGAAGCGGCCAACAGCCAGGCGCTGTCGACCCGCCAGTCAATCGCGGTCTCCGCGCTGGCGCTCGCCAACCAGTCCCAGCAGAGCGTGCTTCAACTGCTCCGCTGATCCTGGCGAGCAGACACAACAGAATAAAACGGCGGGCAAACGCTGCCGTTTTTCGTCATGGCAAAGGCTGGTCAGGCTGCGACAAAAACCAGGATTCTTTAGCGTCTTGAGGCATTTGAAAACAATCGATAACCATATTTTAAAACCAAGGGAGTATAAGACAGACACAGTTCCGATCGTTGCTTTCTGCACAAATCCCAGTTGAGGTCATGAATGTCGAATGCTGCTCAAGCCTACTCTCGCACCTCGCATACCACGGGTGCTCCTCGGGAAATCGAGGCGCAGGCGCTCTTGAAGGCGGCACAACATCTGCAGGACGTCCAGACCAACTGGCAGGGTCCCGACAAGAACATGCACAAGGCGTTGCTGTTTAATCGTCGGCTGTGGTCGATCTTCATGAGCGCGGCGGAGACCAACGACAATCCGCAGCCGCCGGAAGTGCGTGAGAACATCCTGCGTATCGCCATTTTCGTCATGCGGCAGACTGTCGACATGCAGCTCGATCCGGATCCGGCGAAGCTGAAGTCGCTGATCAGCATCAACTGCAACATCGCGGCCGGCTTGGCGGGACGGGTCTGATCGCCTTTTGGCGATTTCCATCAGCCGTTACGATTCAGGCCTTCCGGATCAATCCTCTGAGATCGAGCTTTCCGAATCGGGCCTTGTTAGCTCAAGCCGTGCGATCGGTGGCGAGTGGCCGCGTCGGCTGGTCCTTGGTCAGATCCAGGGTGTGGTAGTAGGCGCGCCGGCGCAGCGTCGCTTCGTCTGGATATTGCTCCACCACCTGATCCGTCTTGCTGTCGATGACCTGATAGACGATCGAGCCGGCAGCGCGATCGAGGAAGGCCTGATGCGACACGAAATCGCTCGGAGGCGGCGAATCGTTGCGCACGTTCGCGCTGGCGTCGGGTACGGTGACGCTCTGGCTCGCCGGCAGCACCGTCTGAACCGCGTTATTAGTTGCCTCGCTCACAGGCGGAGCAACGGGTATGGCAGCCGGCGCCCCCACCGGCTTGATGCTGAAATCCGTACTCATGGCAGCCTCCTGGCTTCCCTCGAGTCAAATCCCAACCCTTCCAGCGGCAATTATGACCGGCACCCCTCAACGGTGCGTTAGAAAACGCTGTGAATCTTGAACTGAAATCGACCGGAAAATTTGCTTAAAATTGCTCGCAATCGTCGATCGCAGCGCAGGCGGTGCGGGCGCCGCAAAAAACACGACGAACGGAAATTAGAGCGAGCGGCTGACTGCGAGCGGCGCGTTGTGACGCGATCCGGGCGACGCGCGCTGTCCAGTGGCCGTGTAGGTGTTGGGCATGTTGCGGCGTTGCATCTCGGTGTTGACGCCGCGGATGATGCTCTCGGACACCGCGTGCGCGGTTGCGAGCACTGTCAGATTGATCTGCAGCATGGCGCGAAACGTATCGTGATGCCGATGCAGCGTGGCCAGGAGTTCCGGCACCGACTGCTGCAGATATTTCTGGCTGGCCTTCAGATGGGTAATCGCGCCGACGTAACGGCGGGACAATTCGGTCTTCTTGGGCTCGAGCGCCATCGCCTCGCGAACCTTGCCGGCGCGCACCAGTTCGGTCTCGCGCTCGATGACGCCAAGCAGTGCGCTCATGACTTCCATCAGGTTCTCGGCGAGCTTGCGCGCTTCGGCCGGCGTCACCGCCAGTGGAACCGGTGCGGTCGCTGGTTGCCGTTGAGGATGCTGCTGCATGACTGTTTTTCCCCGAGGTCTAGCTGGCGCGATTGGCTTGCTGCAGGATCAGCGTGCGATAAACTTCGTTCGAGATACCGACGCCGCCTGCCTGGGCGAAGGACTTCGAATATTGCTCCGTCAGCATCGAGCGCCACACCCCGGTGCCCTCGGTATTGCCGAACGGACCTTCGCCCTTCAGGCCACTGGTCATCTGCGCGAACATCTGGTTGAGAAACATCCCCTCGAAGTTGGTCGCGGCGGCCTTGGCCTTGGCCTGAGCCTGTGGCGAGACTTTCTTCAGCGCGGCGATCATGTCGTAGTCGGTATGGCCGTGATAGGTCGGCGTCGCCGGCTTGCGGTTCGCGGTGAGGCTGGAGGTGAGGGGGCCGGTCTGCATCACATCACCTCGATGTCGGCTTCGATGGCGCCGGCGGCCTTGATCGCTTGCAGGATGCCGATCAGGTCGCGCGGGCCGATGCCGAGGCCGTTCAGGCCGTCGACCAGTTGCTGGAGCGAGACGCCGTCCTTCACCACGGCGAACTTCTTGCCGTCTTCGGTGACGCCGACCCGCGAGTTCGGGGTCACCACGGTGCGGCCGCGCGACAGCGGGTTGGGCTGGCTGACCTGCGGGCTCTCGGAAATCGTCACGGTGAGATTGCCTTGCGCGACCGCGACGGTGGCGACGCGGACGTCGCGGCCCATCACGATGATGCCGGAGCGTTCGTCGATGATGATCTTCGCCGCCAGATCCGGTTCAACCTGCAACTGCTCGATCTCGGTCAGGAAGGCGACCACGTTGCCCTTGAATTCCGCTGGGATCGACAATTGCACCGTGGAGGGGTCGATCGGCTCGGCGCTCTTGGCCCCGAGATAGTCGTTGACCGCGGCGGCGATGCGCTTGGCGGTGGTGAAATCGGCGTTGCGCAGCGCCAGCCGCACGTTGGGCAGGCGGTTGAGCGCGAACTCGATCTCGCGCTCGATGATGGCGCCGTTGGCGATGCGGCCGACGGTGGGCACGCCGCGCACGATCTTGGCGGCCTCGCCCTCGGCCTGGAAGCCGTTGATGGCGACGGAACCCTGCGCCACCGCGTAGACGTTGCCGTCGGCGCCGAGCAGGGGGGTGACGAGCAGGGTGCCGCCCTGGAGGTTCTTGGCGTCGCCGAGTGAGGACACGGTGACGTCCATCCTTGTGCCCTGGGTGCCGAACGGCGGCAAATTGCCGGTCACCATCACGGCGGCGACATTGCCGGTGCGCATCGCGACGCCGGCCGCGATCTTGACGCCCATGCGCTCGAGCATCGCCTGCAGCGATTGCTTGGTGAAGGGCGCGTTATTCAGGGTGTCGCCGGTGCCGTTGAGGCCGACGACCAGACCATAGCCGACCAGCTGGTTCTGCCGGACGCCCTCGATATTGGCGAGATCCTTGATTCGGGAAGTGGCAGCCGCGGGGCGTACAGGCAATGCCGTCGTGAGCGCCAGCAACGCGGCGCAGGCCACCCGAAACAGTTTCGCCGAATACACGCCAGGCATCCTCTGCTCCCCGCTGAGGTCTTCACTTCAGATCGTGGTCCGGATTCCCGTGCCACTCCCATGACGGCGGGTCCGGCATTAACCATGCGAACGTCATGCCATATTGCAGTTTCGATCTATCAATTTGATTTCACTAAATAAATGTTTGATGCCTTGCATCGTCCGGAGGGCTGCCATCGCGGCGAAAATGCCCCGTGCGGCAGATTTTGCCGGGCCATTTACGCCCCGTTAACCATTGCCGGGCCAAGCTTGCGCTACACAGCGAGACACCACCATGCGCATCCACGGACCGAACGGCACCACTTTGGGGTCTCCGGCGGGAACCACGAAGCGAGCCAGCTCGAGCAGTTTCGCGCTGCCGGAAGACACCACGACGGCCGTCGAGAATCGCGCTGTCAGCGCTCCCAAGGCCGCCGCCAACATCGATGCCCTGCTGGCGCTGCAGGGGATCGAGGAGGATCCGATCGAGCATCGCAGGCGCTCAGTGCAGCGTGGCAAGGGTGCGCTCGACGTCCTCGACGACCTCAAGATCGGCCTGTTGTCCGGCAATTTCACCGCGTCCACGATCGGTCGGCTCCGGGATGCCGCCGCCAACCTCAAATCCAGCTCTGGCGACCCCGGCCTCGACGCTGTGCTGTCCGAGATTGAACTGCGGGTCGAGGTGGAACTGGCGAAAGCCGGCCGGTTCTGAGCCTCCGCCGTCGTGCCGGCCAAAGCGCCGGCCGAAGGCCATTGGCTTATCAGTCCTTTTTCCGAGGGGCCTTTTTCGCAGGTTCCGCGCCCAAACCCCGGCACCCGTCTCGGGCGCCCCGGCGGGCGATATTGTCTGTCACAGGACACCGCTATATAAGGCCGCGCGGTCGGCCCCTTTTGGGCTGCTTTGCACGTACAGATGGGCTGGTCTTGGAAAAGAAGAACTATCGACCCTCCGAAAAAGAGCCTTTCATGAACGACCGGCAGCGCGAGTATTTTCGCGCCAAGCTTCTGGCGTGGAAGGACGAGATCCTGCGGGAATCGCGGATCACGCTGCAGACGCTGCAGGAAGAGAACGTCAATCATCCCGATCTCGCCGATCGAGCCTCGTCCGAGACCGACCGGGCAATCGAACTGCGCGCCCGCGACCGCCAGCGCAAGTTGATCTCCAAGATCGACGCAGCGCTGCAGCGCATCGACGACAACACCTACGGCTATTGCGAAGAGACCGGCGAGCCGATTTCGCTGAAGCGGCTTGAAGCGCGGCCGATTGCTACCCTGTCGGTCGAAGCCCAGGAGCGTCACGAGAAGCGCGAGAAGGTCTATCGCGACGAGTAGGGCGTCCCGGCGCTGGAATGCTAGCGCATCTTGGATGGAGCCCGAAGTTCAACCGGTAGCTGCCATCTGCTGTCTTCACGCGGCTGGTTGAGGACAACTCGCCTAACTCTCGTTGCGCGCGATCTTATCAACGGGCACGTCGCCAGCCGCGTGTTTGCACGGCGACAAGCTCACTGACAAGCGGAGCCGGCAAGGAAGTGAAGTAGGGACTCCGTCAAGCCAAGCGCGGCCGCATCATAATATAATGCGACCGCGCATAACACCTCCTCCGAACAAGCTCGGGACCAATCGTGTCGGTTACGTTTGGATCGCGCCGGGCCGACGTGTTTGATTAGATCAATGGCCCTGAAGAACTGGAGCGGGTATCAACCGGCTCAGGCTTTAAAATACAGAGCATAGACCACCACAAAGGCTACAACGACCAGCCCAATGCTCCACACCAGCACGTTGCGCACCGTGGGTCCGCGTTCTGCTCCCCGTGCTTCGCGTGTGGTCTCGACTATGTGTCCGTCTTCTAGCTTTGCCATTTATTCCTCCTGGGTTGAAAGAGTCGCGGCAACACAGGCGATCTTAATCGCGGTGCGCTGAGTCAATCCGATGAATCGGGTTTCGTTCCGACGGGAACGGTTCGACGAGGCCGGGAACAGAAGTTCGCCGTACGACGGAACATGAAAAGATTTGTTCCTGGCTGCGATCAACCAGTGTGAAGCTCACTGTTGCATCACCATCACATCGAAAACAGGAACGATGCGTTGCCATCTCGATTGATCGGTACGAAACATCCCGTTTTTGAAGGAGTATTCGATGGACCTGAACGGCAAGAAGATTGCTATTCTGGCAACCAATGGCTTCGAGCAGGCCGAACTTGAATTGCCGCGAGACCGTCTCCAGAAGGCCGGTGCGGCCGTTGATGTCGTCTCGTTGGCGGCTGGCGAAATAAAAGGATGGGACAAGAAGGATTGGGGCAAGACCATTAAAGTCGACAAGACTCTCGATCAGGTCTCGCCGTTGGATTATGACGCCGTGGTCTTGCCCGGCGGTCAAATCAACCCCGACCTGCTGCGCGTTGAGCCTAAGGCGCTAAAATTCATCAAGGATTTTTTCGACGCCAAGAAAGTCGTCGCGGCGGTTTGCCATGCACCGTGGCTGCTGATCGAGACCGGAATCGCCAAGGGTCGGAAAATGACATCTTACAAGTCGATCAAGACCGACGTCATCAATGCCGGTGCCAGTTGGGAAGACTCCGAAGTCGTGGTGGATCGGAGCGTGATCACATCGCGCAATCCAGGCGATCTCGAAGCTTTCAGTGCGAAGATCATTGAGGAGGTGAAGGAGGGCCGTCATCTGGGCCGGGATGCTGCCTAAGTGGAAGCCATCGACAGGAACGTGGCAAGAGGAGGACGATCCGAAGCTGCTCTCTCTTTTTCCGAGCGCATTGTGGCAAGCGTCATGCCGAGGCCGTCCGCGAATATATCGTCGGTCTGATTAGTCCATGCGAATGCGGGAACCGCCAAAAAGGCTTCTCGTCATATCGGAGTCCCAAGACGCTGCGGGCTTGAAGGCTGGTCATTCAGATTTAGTTGACAGCCCGACCAGCTTCGGAAAACGTACTGGGCTCTCCCGGATGAAAGGTCTTCCCGTCATGACTGAGGGCCGCCCCCAATATCTGAAGAAAGCCAGGTTATGTCGCGAGCACGCTGCGGCGAATCCGGTTCGTCGGAAAGATTGGCTTCTGATCGCCGAGGAGTGGACGAGCAAACATCCTGCCAAGGATGGCGATCGCGGCGTTGCGACCCATGAAGTGCACGACGGCCGATTGATTCCCAAACCTGCCAAGCCTTAAGCCGCTTTTGAGGTAGGCATGACCGATTCCGCGCTACGATATAGAGCGCTTCGGCTGTGCGCCGCGGCAGTCGGATGTCATGATCGTCTCCGGAACACTCTGCAATAAAATGGCACCGGCGCTGCGCAAGGTCTACGACCAGATGCCGGAGCCACGCTATGTAATCTCGATGGGATCGTGCGCCAATGGCGGCTACTACCACTATTCATATTCGGTGGTGCGTGGCTGTGACAGGATTGTGCCCGTCGATATTTACGTGCCGGGCTGCCCGCCCACGGCGGAAGCATTGTTGTACGGAGTTTTTCTCTTGCAGAAGAAAATTCGGCGCACAGGCACGATCGAGCGTTAACCGAGCGCGACAATCAGTACCGAGCGCAATCTGGAAGTCACGAGCGCGACGTCCCGTCGCGTCTCAGCGGCGTATGAATTCTTCGGCATGGGCGTAGTTGTCGCAAATGCGTGTCGCAAATCCAGAACGCGGACGGGGTGCGGCCGTGGGTCAAGCAACCGGAAAACAGATCGGCGCCGTTGCTCGATGCCAGGCGGCCTTCCGAGAACCGGAAACTTCGGCGCCCCATCGGAGCCGTCGGTTTTCCCGGATTGGCGGAACAGCGGGGCGGAGAACCGCATTGTGAGTCATGGCCACGACAACGATCGATGTTCTCGAAAAACCGATCTCGCGGATCAGGGAAACCTGCGAGATGATGGGTATTGGGCCCAAATTCGATCGGGCGCTGCCGGAACTCGAGACCTATCTCGAAAGCCAGGTGGCTGATGGGGAGAGCAGTGAAACGCGACTGACCTATAACGGGCTTTGCTATCTCAAGCAGTTGTTTGCGAGTTAGCCATAGCCGGGATCATCCGTCGGCAGCCCCGGGTTGCACCCTGCGAACAAGGAGCCGCTTGAGTTTCAGAGCATCAGCCGGCGCTGCGCTCTTCTGGTCATTGTCAAAGTAGACGTAGACATCATAGCCTCGGCGCTTCCAACCGCGAATGCGCGTTGCCCAATCGCTTAAGGCCTCATCGGAGTAATGTCCTTTGTAACGGCCCCCGGGCCCGTGGCCCCGGATGTAGATGAAGTCCGCTGTCCGCCTCCATGGCGCGGGCGCGTCATGATGGTCGGAAATACAGAGTGCGATGTTTCTTCGAGCAAGCAGCTTTAGAACGGGCGAGCAGTACCAGCTCGCGTGCCGGAATTCGAAGCTGTAGTGTCGGGTCGGATTTAGCAGATCGACGAAATCGCCCAGCCGGTCCGGGTCGGCCCGGAAATTCGGCGGTAGTTGAAAGAGAACGGGGCCGGCCTTGACGCCGAGGAGCGAAAGCCGGTTTTCCAGCAACGCGAGGCTGTTGACGGAATTCCCGGACAGGCGCTTCCAATGCGTGATGAATTTGGAAGCCTTCCAGGTAAAGATGAAGTCCTTTCCGGTTTGGTCGCGCCAGCTCTGCACGGCCTCCTGGGTTGGCGTACGGTAAAAAACTCCGTTCAACTCGGTGCTGTCAAACTGGCTGGCGTAATACTGCAACTGGTGCTTAAGCGGCAAACCCTTCGGGAAAAACGGGCCACGCCAGGAATCGTAGTGCCAACCCGATGTGCCGATATGAACGTGCGCCATCGTAGGGTTCATGACGGTCTTGGTGCTGCCTTGCAGAACTCCGGACCCTGTTCAAGGCTCGCGCCGTCTTTGGTCCTCTCGCAATGGCCGCGCCACGTAAACGCTTTCATCGATCACTCCCGGATGTCGACTGACAAATCAGGTCAGGCGAAGTTGTTCCCCGAGTTAGGAACATCGGGCTCGCCCGAAGATTGATTTTTCCGTTCGGCAGTGGAGAACCATGCCGGTCAGCGGACAGTTTCATAATCGCCGGGAACGCACCGACAGCAAAATCACGCCTGCCAAATCCCAGCTTCCGAGAACCAGCCATGAGCAAGGAAACGCCGAAGGACGATCCGCGGCAGCGCACGGATAAGGGATTCACGGCGCAGACGGATAGACCGTGGAAGGGCAATCCTGAAAAGGAACGGAAGGGCGGCGCAGGCAAGGAAGATCTCGAGAAGTGGCAGAGATCCGATACGCATTGAGACGCCGCAATCAACGACAAAGGAGTTCTGCGCGTCCGGCGCAAGGAGGATCGCGATGGATAATAACAAGGCTTCCGGTTGGGATCGTCGCGATAGGACGCGGGGCGCGTCGAGACTGCACTGAATTCGCCCGGCGCTGCGGTGGTAGCGGCGTGCTGACGCCGACGAAAAGCCGGCCAAGTCGCAAGAACTCAAGGTTTGAAGTGAGACGACTTCTCGATGCCGTCGGAGATAACCAGTGGACCCCATCAGCCGAAGATCCATCCTGCTCACCAGCACGGCGGTGGTCGCCGGGGCTGCCACGCAAAGCCATGGAGCCAACCAGATGCCGAAACCAATCAGGGCAGCAAAAGGCGGAACCGATATAGGTCCGCGCGACCAGACCCGAGACACCGAAAATCCGGATATCCTCGTTCCGCCTTCGACCGACAAGGGATTGGTGCCGAACCTGAGGTTTTCCTTTGCGGATGCGCACATGAATCTTCAGGATGGCGGCTGGTCGCGCGAGGTCACGCAGCGGGAACTGCCGACCGCAACCGAAATTGCAGGCGTGAACATGCGCCTGAAAACGGGCGGTGTCAGGGAGCTTCACTGGCACAAGCAGGCCGAGTGGTCGATCATGCTGGCAGGCAACGCCCGCATCACGGCGGTCGACAATGATGGCAAGAATTTCATTGCCGACGTGCAATCGGGAGATTTGTGGTACTTCCCGGCCGGAATACCTCATTCCATCCAAGGGCTGGGACCCGACGGCTGTGAATTTCTGCTGGCATTTCCCGACGGGTCTTTTTCGGAAAGCAGCACGTTCCTTTTGAGCGAGGTATTTGCCCGCACGCCAAAGGCTATCCTGGCGAAAAATTTTGGCGTGCCGGAAAATGCTTTTGCCCGGATTCCGAAAGAGCAGCTTTTTATATTCGATGCGCCAGTGCCGGGACCAATCGGAAGCGATGCCATCCCAAGCCCGCAAGGCACGGTGCCCCTTAGCATGGTCGCCCGTGCAGAGGATCAGAGGGTCACGAAAACGTCGGGCGGAACGGTCCGGATTATTGACACCCGTAACTTCCCAATTGCGACGGAGATAGCTGCGGCGATTGTCGAGGTGGCTCCGAAATCGATGCGGGAAATCCACTGGCACCCTAACGCGGACGAATGGCAGTACTACATTTCAGGTACAGGCCGCATGACCGTGTTTGCCTCGCGGGATTCATCGCGGACCTTCGATTTCCGTGCCGGCGATGTCGGATATGTCCCAAAATCGATGAGCCACTACGTCGAAAATACCGGCCAGGATACCCTGAAGTACATCGAACTCTTCCACTCGAATAGATTTGAGGACGTCTCGCTGAACCAGTGGCTGGCGCTGACGCCTGCGCTGCTGGTGAAGTCCCACCTCGCGCTCGACCAGGGCACCGTCGACCATTTCAGCAGGGAAAAGAAAGTAATCGTTTGAGAGATTGCGGCGAGCACGCTCGCAGTTTCAGCAACGCGATCGGCATTCGGCGAGCGCAAATTGGGAACCTCGACGTTTTCTGCCGGTTGTGCCGGCGAAGGCTATTTGCGGGCGGGCATCTGCTGAAGGGGCTCGCTTGAGCGATAATCAAAGTTTGCGCTCGACGGCGCGAATTGCCGGGCATCCGATCCATTCAATGAACCAGGCGCGAGGACGTCCGGTGGGTCTTGCGATTGACAAATCCGGCGCGCTCTTGATTGCCGACGATGTGGGTAACACAGTCTGGCGGGTGACATCGGCGGGCAGCGGCTGATCGGCTAACCGCCTGCAGTGGTCGTCGCCAGTCAGGCTTGATCGGGCTTGCGCGGTCTTGCCAACCAGCGCCGAAATCCATCGCTATTTGGAGCTCAGTGCATTCCGAGCGCGTTTTCCAGCTGCCGCTTACTCATTTTCGAGCGACCCTCCACGTGTCGGCTTTTTGCCTTGGCATAGAGTTCCTGCCGGGTGTGTCCGTCAGCCTTGCGGGAGCGAGCGACTGCGGCCTTGTGTCCGCGAGCCGTTTGCTTGCGGGCATTTTTCCCCGCCATCGCCTTGGTGCTTTCGCGCTTGCGGTAGGCGCCGACATGCGGCTTGCCCTCGCGCTCCTGTTGCCCGGTGCGGCCCTGGGCCTCTTTGCCCTCGGTCCGCTGCAGGTTGCGACGATTGCGTCGGTCGCTTTCGTATTTCGACGCCCCGGCCTCTTCGAGGGCAATGGCGATGGCCTGACGACGGCTCTTGACTTTGCCGCCTTTGCCGGCACGTCCGCTTTTGAGTTCGCCATGCTTGAACTCGTGCATGACTCTGCCGGTGATGCGCTTTTGACGGGATGATGTTGCTGCCATCGCTTGATCCTCCGTTGATCAGTCAAGAACTTCGGCTCCGGTGCGAAGTTCCAGCGCGCATAGGAACATAGGGTGCGCGCGGCGGTTCAATGTCCGTGTTCAGGAGGTTGCGATGGCCCAAATCCGGGAAATGCGAATTCACAGATTTGGTGGGCCGGAAGTTCTGCAAGCCGACATGATCGAACCTTCGATGCCGGACGCCGGGCAGGTCCTCGTCACCGTGCGCGCCGCTAGCGTGAACCCCGTCGATTTCAAGATTCGCTCCGGGAAATATCCGGCGGTGAAGGAAGACCGCCTGCCTTACACGCTCGGGCGCGATGTGTCCGGCGTCGTCGAAAAATGCGGCGCTCAGGCCTTGCGTTTCAAAGTTGGCGACGAGGTATTCGGTATGGTTGACATCCATGGCGGCGGCTATTCCGAGCAGGTGGTGCTGGATCAGGATGCGATCGCAGCCAAACCCGATGCACTGGATCATGTGCATGCGGCCGCGATTCCACTGGCCGGACAAACGGCTTGGCAAGGATTATTCAGGCATGGCGATCTAAGGGCGGGTCAGTCGGTATTGATCCATGGCGGGTCTGGCGGCGTCGGGCACTTCGCCGTGCAATTTGCCAAGGCCAAAGGCGCCCGCGTGCTCACCACCGTTTCAACCGAGAACGTGGAATTCGCACGCTCTCTCGGAGCCGATGTTGTCATTGACTACAAGAAGCAGCGCTTCGAGGACGCAGCATCCGACCTCGATTTCGTGTTCGACCTGATCGATGGCGAAACGCGCGAGCGTTCCTGGAAGTTGCTGAAAAAAGGCGGAGTGCTGGTTTCTACTTTGACCGAGCCGTCGCAGGAAAAGGCCGGGCAGCTTGGCGTTCGTGCCACACGGTATACCGTCGAGGCCGACGGCGACGAGTTGGCCGAAATTGCGAAGCTCGTGGTTGCAGGCAAGGTCAAGCCGCATATCCAGAACACATTTCCGCTTGGCCAGGCTGCCGAAGCCCTGGCCGGAGTGGAAAAGGGACATTCGGTCGGAAAGGTCGTGCTGACCACGGCGTCTTCGTGAAGCAGGTTCGCCCAGGCCGGCGTGTTATCGGGAACCGAAAGTTCGAGGCGGCGTTTGGCTCAAACAGCTAAAGAGATGGAAATCAAACAGCTAAAGAGATGGAAAAATGGGACTGGCTCAGTATTCGATCGTCGAGGTTCGCGACCAATGGGGTGTGCTCCATGACGGCAACATCAAAGGCCAATACGCCACAAAGGAAGCGGCCTTCGAAGCGGCGGCAACCGCGGCTTCGCTGGCGATTCGCCAGGGCCACGAAGTTCACGTCAGTGTGCCCGGCCGTGAGCCACGCGAGATGACTGCGTAACGAAAGAAATGGCGTTCGGTCAGCGTGGCTATTTTCGGCTTCCAACGCACCCGTCACCGATCTTGCTGGGCTTGGCGGTGCTGTCTCACGATTTCGAACGCGTGCCGGGCGATGACGGATTCCTCGTCCGTCGGTATGACAAGAACCTCAAATTGGCTCTCAGGGGTCGAGATGGTTTCGCCTTTCCCGGCATTGGCGTCGTCATCGAAGCTCAATCCGATCCATCCGAGGCGCGTGCAGATATTCTTCCGTATCTCGGGACTGTTCTGCCCGATACCGCCGGTGAACACCAACGTGTCAATGCCATCGATGCTGGTCGCCATCACCGCGATCTGCTCGGCCGCGCGCGCGCAGAACTGGTCGATGGCTTCCCTGGCCCTTGTTTCCTTGCTGGCGAGCAACGCCCGCAGATCGGCCGAGATGCCGGACAGGCCGAGCAGTCCGGATTTATGATAGAGCAGGTCCTCGGCTGCCGATGCCGGCATTTGCGCCGATTTAACGAGATAAAGCACGAGCCCTGGATCGATCGCGCCGCTTCGGGTAGTCATCATCACGCCGTCGAGGGGCGTGAGGCTCATGGTGGTGTTGACACTCCTGCCGCCGCGGATCGCGCAAAGGCTTGAGCCGCTACCGAGATGTGCAACGATCGTGCGGCCGTCCGGCCGCTTCAGGCATCGTGCGATGTACTCAAAGGACAGGCCATGAAAGCCGTAGCGGCAAAGACCCTGTTTTTCGAATTCGAGCGGCAACGGAAGCCGCCGATAGATCGGCGGCAGATCGCGGTGAAAGGCGGTATCGAAGCATGCAATCTGGGGCAATTGCGGTCTCGCAGACAATAGGCTCCGGATCGGCGCCAGGCAGGCCGGCTGATGCAGCGGAGCCAAAGGGGTGAGCCCGTCAAGAGCCTGCATGACGCCAGAATCGACCAGAACGGGCGCGTGGAAGTGGGCCCCGCCATGGACAATCCGGTGACCAACAGCCGCCAGTTCGTTGCTGCCCAACAGCCGTTCAACGCGATCAATCAACGAACGTGTCAGATCCGACGACGGATTCGAGGAGGTTTCGGTCGGCAAGATTTCGCCGGCGGGATTCCTGATCACGAATTGGCTATCAGCAGCATTGTGATCGAGTATGCCCCGGCAGATCAAGCTCAGTTCGGAGCCCGCGATCACGTAAACGGCAAATTTGATGCTGGAGGAGCCCGCGTTGATTGCCAATATTGCCTGCGGCATCACAGCCTCCGATCGGCCGCTTTCGGACGCGACCAGCGCCAGTCCCGCACCGCCGGCATGTCCTGCCCGTGTTCGCGGACGTATCGGTGATGCTCGGCGAGTTTGTTTTGGAACGGGCCTTTTATCGCCAGCCCTGGGACACGCTCGATGGCTTCGATCGCCAGATGATAACGGTCGCGCTGGTTGAGAACGACCATATCGAACGGCGTGGTCGTGGTGCCTCTTTCGCGAAAGCCGCGAACATGCATGTTGTCGTGATTGGCGCGGTTATAGGCGAGGCGATGGATCATGTAGGGGTAGCTGTGATAGGCGAAGATCACCGGTTTCTTCCGACGGCGACCTCCTCGGGAAGCGTTCTCTTTCCAATCTCAAAGCCGGTCCAAAGTTTCTAACCCGCGGATCTTGACGACATATGGTCGTCATATTGCCGATGCCTGTCACAAAAAGCCAACGCTATGCATTCCCGGCGTTCCTCTACGGCGAGGAAGACGCTAAAAAGCGCGAAGCCAACAATGCCAGGCTGTATGCCGGCGAGCAGCAATATATCGCCGGACGGGACAGGCTGTTTCCTGAAGCTGCACCTGAAGAAAACCTGGGCGCGGTGGCGTAATCCAGCGTTGCGCTGCGCTGCGTTATCGCGAGGAATCTTCCGGCAATTCGAACGCGCCGAGGCGAAAATCATCTTCGGTCTCTGCTGCCGACGGCCGGTATAGCGTGAATGCGGCCTGCGGAAACTGCTCCCACACTGCAAGTTCGGCCGCGGTGATCGTGAGCCAACCGAACTTGAACATGTAGCGGCCCGGCTCGGTCACGCGTCCGACCTGCGACCAGGTGACCTTGTTAACCGTCACGCCTTCTCCTTTACGAAGCAACCGAGATGGCCGCCTGCAAAACTCATTTTGGCTTTGGCGGTCTGCCTCGCTTGGCGAAGCGGATGCCTTGTTTATCGGCGGCCATCCGCAGCCGGCTGGCTTTCTTCAGCGCGTCGCTTCGCTCCGCACCGTTCGGCAATCGAATGGCCTCCGCGAGAGCTTCGTCGGCCTGTATGGCTGAATCATGGATATCGGAGTCATTTCGTTCGCGACGCGGCATGTTCCAACCTGAATAGCCCGCACTTGGCGTACCATAAGGCCGGGGCTGTTCACCGGTCTGTCCACTATCGGACTGACGCCAAAACGATCGCGGCCTCCGCCAGGGGAGCTGACGGAGGCCGCGTAGAACATCTCACCGCGCCTAGGTTCGCTAATGAGATGTGGGAGCCCTTGAAGCCAAATCTCAGAACGGCAACAACACGTCCATCACCTGCGAGCCGTAGCGCGGCTGCTGCAAGTCGCTGATCTCACCGTGACCGCCATAGGCGATGCGGGCCTCTGCGATCTTGCTGGAATCGATGGTGTTGTCGCTCTGGATGTCCTCAGGCCGCACGATGCCGGCCACGATCAGTTCGCGCTTTTCATAGTTGACGCGGATTTCCTGTTTGCCTTCCACCACCAGATTGCCGTTCGGCAGCAATTGGGTGACGACCGCCGCGATGTTGGTGGTCAGGCTTTCCTGGCGCTGGATCAAACCCTTCCCATCGGTGATAGAATTCGAGTCGGCGGTCAGCAAGCGTCCGGGCAGCGCCTTGGCGGCGTTGCCGCTCAAAAGGCTCGCGCCGAGGAAGTTGGTGATACCGGAATCTTCGGTCAAGATGCGGCTGCGCTGGGTCTCGTTGGCGAAGTTCGCCTGGTCGGTGATGTTGACCGTCACCGTGAGCAGGTCGCCGATCTGGTGGGCGCGCTGGTCCTTGAAGAACGAGCGGGAGCCGTTCCGCCACAGTGAATTGGCGTTGTAGGATACCGCTTCCGGCTTCGGCATCGGCAATTGCACCGGCTTGTAACCGGGCTGCGTGGTCGGATTCTCGATCGCCGAGAGTTTCGGCGTCTCGCCGATCTGCGACAGGCGATCGATCGAGGAACAGCCGCCCGCCATGGCGGCGACGCTCAGCATAGTGCCGGTAAGCGCGATGCGACGGATATGTAAGAAGCACATGGAACTTTACTCGGCTTTTGGAGCGATGGGTGAGCTGTTGCTGGCGGTGACCGACGCGGCGGCGGTTTCCGCCGAACCGACGTTGGCAGAAGCCGGAATTTCGATGGCCGTCGGCAGGCGAGGCGTCGCAACCGAGATTGCGACCTGGCCGCGGCCGATCACGACGCCGGATATTGTGCGCTTGGATTGCAGGTTGAGCACGCTGACGATGTCGCCTTCGGCGCCGCTGTCGAGCGCCTTGCCGCGAATGGTGAGGTACAGGCCGGTCGATTCATAAATCAGGGTGACGTTGTCGTCGCGCTGCACGAGGTCCGGCTTGGCGAGGTCGGTGGTCCGCAGAGCCTGCCCGGCGCGAAGCTGCCTGCGCATCTGCATGCCGACCACGGCATCCCGCGCGGCGGCGTCGCTGCCGATCTCGGCTTTCGGCCGCCGCTCGGTTATCACGTCGGACGATTTCAGGATTTCGTTGCGCTGGACGTCGCGGGTCAGCACGACGGCCTCCACGGTCTCGATCGCGGTGCCGGTGAAGCGCAGCTTGACCGGCGTCGTGTTGTTGTCGTTGCCGATCTCGAATCCGACATCGAAGCGGCCGCTGCGCGGTTCATAGCGGGTCGCGATCGGCTGGATTGCGCCGGTGGCGGAAGCATCAAACTGGAGGTCCTGCACGTCCTGATCGAAGGTCAGCGAAAGGTTGGCGGCATCGCCGAGGCCGCTGTGATGTTCCAGCGCACGGGCGACCTGCAACCGGATCTCCTTGGCCTCGATCAAGCGCGACAGCCGGGTGATCGAGACCGCCTTGATGTCCCTGGTGTCGACACCGATCACCTGATGCGCCTGCAGCACCGACAGTACCTGGGCCGTCGGCAGCGAGCCGGTGGTGCCGAGATCGGGCGCGCGATAGATCGCGATCTGCGCCGCAGTGCCGGCGTTGTCGATGATATCGCCAATCCGCACCACGTCGTCGGCGACCGCGACCTTGGCGCGCAGCACGGGGGGCGCGATCGCGTCGTCGCCGTCCTGGCCGAACGCCGCGACGGCAGTGACCGCGAGCAGGGCGGTTGCAAGCAGGACCGAACGAAAGATCATCATCAGCTCCCTCAACGGAACAGTGCGGAGGTGGTTTGCAGCATCTGGTCGGCAGCGCTGATCACCTTGGCGTTCATTTCGTAGGCGCGCTGCGCCGCGATCATGTTCGACATCTCCGACACCACGTCGACGTTGGATTGTTCGAGGCTGCCCTGTGTCATGGTGCCGTAGCCTTCGGCACCGGCGAGGCCGTCCTGCGGCGGACCCGAGGAGGGGGTGTCCTGGAACAGGTTATTGCCGACAGGCAGCAGGCCTGCCTTGTTGATGAAGCGGGTGAGGCCGATCTGGCCGATGATGGCCGACGACGTGCTGCCCGGCAGCGTCACCGACACCTGGCCCTGGGCGTTGACGGTGAGCCCTGAGGAGTTCTGCGGGATGGTGATCGCCGGCTGCACCAGATTGCCCTGGGCGTTGACGATGCGGCCCTGGTTGTCCATCTGGAAGGTGCCGTCGCGGGTGTACTGGAAGGTGCCGTCCGGCATCTGGATCTTGAAGAAGCCTTCTCCTGTTATCGCCAGGTCGAGGTCGTTGCCGGTCTGCGACAGCGTTCCCTGGGTCATCGAGCGCGGCGTGCCGACGGTCTTGACGCCGCCGCCGATGTCGATGCCGATCGGCAGGATGTTGCCTTGGTCGGAAGACTGCGCGCCGACCCGGCGGATATGTTCGTAGATCAGGTCCTGGAACGCGGCGGTCTGCTTCTTGTAACCCGTGGTCTGAAGGTTCGCGATGTTGTTGGCGATGACCTGGACGCTGAGCTCCTGGGCCGCCATTCCGGTCGCAGCAGTATGAAGCGCTTGCATTTCTAGTCTCCAGAATGGCCGTTATTATGCCGGAACGTCGGCAAGTTTCTCGATCGCGCTTTTATGCAGGTCGCTTTCCTGCTGCAGCATGGTGGCGATCTGGGTGTAGGCGCGCGTGATCTCGATCATGCGGCTCATTTCCGAAACCGCGTTAACGTTGGACTTTTCGATGTAGCCCTGCTGCACCGACGATTTCAGATCGGGCTGCGCTGCGCCGCCTTCGCCGGCGGCATAGAGGTTCGAACCCTCCTTCAAAAGCTTCTGCGCATCGGTGAAGCTGACGAGGCGAAGCTTGCCACGCAGCGAATCGGTGCGGGCGGTGCCTTCAACCACCGTGATGGTGCCGTCGGGCGACACGTTGATGTCGTGATCGGTCGGCTGAAACACGATCGGGCCGCTGGTGCCGAGCACCGGGTCGCCGTTCGCAGTGACGAGCTGGCCCTGACTATTCATCTGCAGGCCGCCGTCGCGGGTGTAGCGTTCGCCGCCGGCGGTCTGCACCACAAAGAAGGCGTTACCGGTGATGGCGATATCCAGCGGATTCTTGGTTTGCTCGACAGCGCCTTGCGTGAAGTCGCGATAGGTGCCGCGATCCTGGACGTAGCTGACACGGCGGTCGCTGCCCTTGAAGTTGTCTTCATGGGCGCCCGACATCAGATATTCCTCGAACAGCGACGAGTCGGCCTTGAAGCCCACGGTGTTGACGTTCGCGACGTTGTTGGCGACGACGTCAAGCTGCCGCTCCAATACCGTCTGCCGCGAAAGCCCGATGAGAAGCGCGTTCTCCATCGATGGTTCTCCCCTCAGATGATCCGAAAAGCGGCCCTCCCAGGCCTCTCTCTGCGGATGTCCCGAACCGGTGAGCTCTCCCAAGCCGCGGTTCGCATCCACCGATAGAGCGAAAGCCGTGCCAGTTTGAAAATAATAGATTCTACAATACGTTGGATGCCGCGCACGGGTTGCCGAGGGGCGGCAGAAAGGTCTTGTTGACCATGTTTGCCCGGCAACTTTTTCCTACTTGTGGGTCAAACGAAAGATTCCGTTAACCATTGTTACCTTAGCGTTGCCGGAAGTAGCGCGCGTTGCGCTGGCGGCATTGTATCGCGTTCCTGGGCCTGTCCGGCGGCATCGACTTCACGACGAAATCGGATCGGGCGGGCAATGGCGGAGACCGAACAGGCAGAAGGCGGTGCGGAAGGCGAAGCGGCGCCTGCGCCAAAAGGCAAGCTCAAGCTGATCATTGCCGCCGTCGGCGTCGTCGCCATTCTCGGCAGTGGCGCCGGCTGGTTCTTTTTCTTCCGTCATCACGGCGAGGAGCAGCACGCCGAAGCGCTGCCGCCGAAGCCGCCAGCCTTCATCGAAATGCCGGACATGCTGGTCAACCTTGCGAGCCTGCCCGGCGAGCGCGTGCAGTATCTGAAGGTGAAGCTGACCCTTGAAGTCAAGGAAGAGAAAGAGGTCGAGGCGATCAAGCCGAACCTGCCGAGGGTCACCGATCTTTTCCAAACCTATTTACGCGAGTTGCGGCCAATCGATCTGAACGGCTCCGCCGGGCTGTTTCGCCTCAAGGAAGAGCTGACCCGACGGGTCAATGCGGCGGTCGCGCCGAATGAAGTCAATGCTGTGCTGTTCAAGGAAATCGTCGTCCAATGACGAGGCGGAACTAGATCATGGCGGGCAACGATCAAGTCGACCAGGATGCGATTGCGGCGCAATGGGAAGCATCGCTGGATTCCGAGGACCCGACGGAGGCCGCGGAAGCCGCTGCCGCCAATGAACTCTCGGGCACCATGGCGCTGCAATGGGCCGCCATGGTCGAGGACGGCGGCCGCGAGTTCGGCGGCGGCAAGAATGGCGGCGAACGGGTTCTGTCGCAGGAGGAAATCGACAATCTGCTCGGTTTCAACGTCACCGACGTCAATGTCGACGACAATTCCGGCATTCGCGCCATCATCGATTCGGCGATGGTTTCCTACGAGCGTCTGCCGATGCTCGAAATCGTGTTCGACCGCCTGGTGCGGCTGATGACCACGAGCCTGCGCAATTTCACCTCCGACAACGTTGAAGTCTCGCTCGATCGCATCACCTCGGTGCGGTTCGGCGACTACATGAATTCGATCCCGCTGCCGGCCGTGCTGAGCGTGTTCAAGGCCGAGGAGTGGGACAATTTCGGCCTCGCGACGGTGGATTCGAGCCTGATCTATTCGATGATCGACGTGCTGCTGGGTGGTCGCCGTGGCCAGACCTCGCTGCGGATCGAAGGTCGGCCATACACCACGATCGAGACCAATCTGGTGAAGCGGCTGGTCGAAGTGGTGTTGTCCGACGCCGAGCAGGCGTTCCGGCCCTTGTCGCCAGTGACCTTCACCATCGACCGGCTGGAAACCAATCCGCGCTTCGCCGCGATCAGCCGGCCCGCCAACGCCGCGATCCTGGTGCGGCTGCATATCGATATGGAAGACCGCGGCGGCAATGTCGAGCTGCTGTTGCCCTATGCGACCATCGAACCGATCCGCAGCGTGCTGCTGCAGATGTTCATGGGCGAGAAGTTCGGCCGCGATCCGATCTGGGAAGGTCATTTCGCCACCGAAATGGCGCAGGCGGAGATCTCGGTCGACGCCGTACTCTACGAAGCCGATATTCCGCTCAAGCAATTGATGCTGCTCAAGGTCGGCGACACCTTGCCGCTGGAGATGCGTGCCGACGCCTTGGTGGCGGTGCGTTGCGGCAACGTCACCTTGACCGAGGGGCGCATGGGCCGGGTCGGCGACCGCGTCGCCATCCGCGTCACCAAGCAACTGCGCAAGCCGAACACCACGTTGGCGATGTTCGAGAAGGCCGACGAGCAAACCAAGATGATGGAGGCCCAATGAATCATTCATTAGGAATCGCGATCGAGAGCCTGGTGGCGTTTCTGCTATTGGTCACGATCGGCTATTGCATGTTGCTGAATTCGAGGTTGAAACGCCTGAAGGCCGACGAAAGCTCGCTGAAGGCGACGATCGCTGAATTGATAACCGCGACTGAAATCGCCGAACGCGCCATCGGCGGGCTCAAGCTCACGGTGCGCGACGTCAACGAGAATCTCAACGCGCAATTGACCGCCGCGGGCCAGATCTCGATACAGCTCAAGAAGCAGCTTGCCGAAGGCGACATGGTGGTACGGCGGCTGTCCAAGATCGCCAGCGCCGCGCGTCCTTCGTCCGCAGCCCCGCCGTCCGAGCCCGCACCCATGGTCTCCAGCGCCAGGGCGATCGCCCAGGCCGCGCAGGAGTTCTCCGAGCGCAGAAGGTCTAACGGCCTCGCCGCATGAAATCGCTTCGCGACATCCGCATCCTTCCTGTCGTCGTGGTGGCGATCTTCTGCTTTGCAGTTCTGAAGATCGCAGGCCTCGTGCTGGATGGCGGCTATGTGTTCGACTACGATCCGGATTCGGCCAAGGCGTCCTGGGCCCAGCAAACCCTGAATTTCCCGACCGGCAAGCCCGATGCCGGCGATATCACCGGATCGGTCGACGAGAAGAAAAAGGAAGAAGAGAAGGACGACAAACCCAAGGAAGATAAGGAGGAGGCGCCGAAGCCCGCCGCGCCCGCCGCCGAAGCGGTGCCGCCCGACGGAACCGTGCTTTATCCGGCGCAGGGTCAGCCCGTATCAGCGTCGGAACGCGCGGTACTGGAGCGGTTGCAGGCGCGGCGGCAGGAACTGGACGCGCGCTCCCGCGAGATCGATATTCGTGAGAGCCTGCTCAAGGCCGCGGAGAAGAAGGTTGAAACGAAGGTCGAGGAACTGAAGGGCGTCGAGTCCCGGATTTCGACCGCGACCGAACAGAAAAACGAAACGGATGCAGCACGTTTCAAGGGAATCATCACCATGTACGAGAACATGAAGCCGAAGGACGCCGCCAAGGTGTTCGACCGGCTCGAAATGCCCGTGCTGTACCAGATCGCCTCGCAGATCGCGCCGCGCAAGATGTCCGATATCCTCGGTTTGATGTCGCCCGACGTAGCCGAGCGGCTGACCACCGAAATGGCGCGCCGCGCCGGCGCCGACAAATCCGCTTCCGCCGAAGTGCTTCCCAAGATCGAAGGCAAGATACTGCCGCAGAAGCCCAATTAGCCGCGATAATTAATAAGTCCTTAAATCGCCAATTCTAGATTCAAGCGCGCGGGCGAGGGCGCTCCGCTGCCGACCGGGCCGGTGAACCAACAGATCCCAGAGCAAGATGCGGAAAAGTGGATACCGGTTTCCGAAAAACGTCTGCTCAAACTAAAAGGATAGGGCGGGATGATGATTTCGAAGTGAAGTCATCGCGCTCTAGAGACCATGGCGCGAATCGCTGCCGCTGGATTTTGGATGCTCTTGCGCGCATCGGCGCGAGGCGTCCGGTGCTGGCTGGACGCAGCGTCATGCCTTGCCGTCGTATTGATCCTGATCGGATCGACCGCCTCCGGCCGTTGCGAGACCGATCCGGTCAAGGGTGAAGCGACGTTCTCGACCGCCGGCGGCTATGGCCGGCTGGTGCTCAAGCTCGCCGACGAGGTCGATTCCGAGGTGACTATGGCCGGCACCATCCTGGTCATCCGCTTCAAGCAACCCGTCGATATTCCGGTTGATGACATCGCGGAAGCGGCGCCCGATTATGTCGGCGCGGCGCGGCGCGATCCGGACGGCATGGCGATTCGGCTGTCGCTGGCGCGCCGGGTCACCGTCAATACCATGACGGCCGGTGAGCGGATCTTCGTCGATCTGTTGCCCGACAGCTGGTCCGGCCCGCCGCCGAGCCTTCCAGCGGACGTCATCAAGGAGCTGGCCGAGCGGGCGCGTGCGGCCGAGCGTGCCTTGCGTGTCCAGCGCGCCGCTGATGCTGCGAAGAAGCGGCCTCCGATTCGCGTTCGCGCATTGGTGCAGCCGACCTTCGTGCGCTTCGTGTTCGAAATGCCCGATGGCGTCAGCGTCTCGTCGGTCCTGAACGAGCAGAAGCTCACGTTGTTCTTCAATGCGGTGCTCAATTTCGATCTTGCCGACGCCAAGGTAGCGGCGCCCGCGAACGTCGCCTCGATCGGCCAGAAAGTCATCGGCGACCAGTCCGCCGTGGAAATCGCGCTGATCGGAGATGCAGACGTCCACGCCTTCCGCGAGGACAGGAACTACAATGTCGACGTGGCGTTTCAGCCGGCCGAAAAGCCCGTCGCGCAATTGCCGGCGGCGGCGATCGCTTCTCCCGCGGCTGTGCCGGGGCTGGGGGCCGCAACTCCGACCGAACCGGTCATGGCAGAACCGGTAGCTGCCGCGCCCGTGCCCGCGAACGCCGCTCCAGCCAGATCGGCTGCAACCGAAGCCGCTCCACCAAGCGCGCCGGCCACGCCGGAGAAGCCTGCCGCGGTGCCGCCTCCGCGCCCGTCCAGCGAAGCCGCGACGTCCGCGCCGGAGAAGCCCGCCCAGGAAACTGGTGGCGACGTCAAGCCCAAGACAAAGCTCGAGAGCAAGCCGGAGATGAAAACGGACGCGCCGCCGCCGCCCGTGATGCCATCCGCCGCGCAGCCCACACCCGGAACGCCGAAGCCGGAAGCGACGAAGGCAACTGCCGATGTGCCCGCGCCCCAACCGATACCCGGCGACAATGCGGCAACGGTGAGCGCGATCCGCGACAGCGAAGGCCTGCATGTGAGGTTCTCCTTCGCCACCATGACGCCGGCCGCCTTGTTCCGCCGTGCCGATACCGTGTGGCTGGTGTTCGACACCACGAAGCCGCTCGACATCGCGCCAATCCGCGCCAATGGCGGCGCCATTATCGCCGAGGTGAAGCCGTTTCCGCTGGACAAGGGGCAGGCGATCCGCATTCGGCTCAACCGCCCGCAAATGCCGTCGTTGACCAGCGAGAATATCGACGGCAACGCCGACTGGGTACTCACCTTTGCCGAAACGATGGCGACGCCGACGCAACCCTTGACGGCGAGCCGAAACATCACCGATCCCGCGCTTGCCAATGTCACTGTGGCGCTGGCGAACCCCGGACGGCTGCATCGCTTTATCGATCCGGAGGCAGGCGACACCTTGCTTGTAGTCACCGCGCCACCGCCGGTTCGCGGCTTCATCAAGCGACAGGATTTTGTCGAGATGTCGCTTCTGGAATCGATCCACGGCGTCGCGGTTCGCCTCAACACCGACGATATCTCGGCCGAACTCGCCCCGGACAAGATAACGCTTAGCCGGCCGGGCGGTATGACGCTGTCATCGGTCAACGCTGCCGCCGAGCGCGCGCCGAAGATAGCGCGCGCGATTTTCGACGTCGACGAATGGAAGAAAAATCGCAACGGCCTCTTCGACAGGCGGCTCGACGCGCTGATCGAAGCGGACGCCGCGCTGGAAGCCGACCAGCGCATGCCGGCACGGCTCAACCTGGCGCGCTTCTATCTGGCGCGCGGATTTTATCCGGAAGCCAAGGCCGTGCTCGATATGGTGTTGGCGGATGCCAAGCAAGGCGCGGACGATCCGGTCGCGCTGATCCTGCATGCGGTCGCGAACATCCTGATGGGTAGGCCGTCGCTCGGACTGAAGGATCTCGCCAATCCGGCGGTCGGCAACAACTACGATTCGCAATTATGGAAGGCGCTCGCTTTTGCACGGCAAGGCAAATGGGCCGAGGCGCGCGAGAAATTCAAGAACGTCGAATTCGCAATTACCTCGCTGCCGATCGATCTGCAACGCATCATAATCACGGATGCGATGCGCGCCTCCCTCGAAGTCAGGGATTATTCCGACGCCGACAAGCGCTCGAGCGACCTCAGCGTCATTGGCATTCCGCCGGAACTGAAGCCCGCAATCTCGGTAATGCGCGGCCGGCTTGCCGAGGCGCTCGGGCGCGACCACGATGCACTCGGCGAGTACAAGTTCGCGGTAGCCTCGTCCGACCGGAGGGCGGCAGCGGAAGCCAAGCTATGCGAGATTGCGCTGCTGCAACGGCGCAACGAGATCAGCCAGGAAGATGCGCTGCGCGAACTGGAGACGCTGCAGGTGTTGTGGCGCGGCGACGGCCTCGAGATTCGTGCGCTGGAAATGATGGCGCGCATCTATTCCGAAACCGGCCGCTATGGCGAGTCGCTGACGGCAGCGCGCACTGCGACCAAGCTCGATCCCAATTCGGAACTGTCGCGGCAGGGCCAGGACGCCTCGGCGGCGCTGTTCACTCAGATTTTCCTGGGCTCGAAGGGCGACGGCCTGCCGCCGATCGACGCACTCGGGCTATTCTACGAATTCCGCGAATTGACGCCGATCGGTCGGCGCGGCGACGAAATGATCCGCCGTCTCGCGGACCGGTTGGTCGCGGTCGATCTGCTCGATCAGGCCGCCCAATTGCTGCAATACCAGGTCGACCACCGGCTTGAGGGCGCGGCGCGCGCGCAGGTCGCAGCAAAGCTTGCGATGGTCTATCTGACCAACCGCAAGCCGGACCGCGCGATTGCGGCGCTGCGCACCACTCGCATCGCCGATCTTTCCGGCGAATTGCGCCAGCAGCGACTGCTGCTGGAGGCGCGCGCGCAAAGCGACGTCGGCCGCCATGATCTGGCGCTCGACATCATTTCGAACCTCACCGGCCGCGAGGCGATCCGGCTGCGTTCCGATATCTACTGGGCGGCGCGGCGCTGGCGCGAGGCTTCCGAGCAGATCGAATTGTACTATGGCGATCGCTGGCGCGACTTCAAACCGCTGAATCCGGCGGAAAAGGGCGACATTATCCGCGCCGTGGTCGGCTACGCGCTGGCCGAGGACACGATCGGGCTGGCACGCTTCCGCGAGAAATACGCGCCGCTGATGAGCGGCGATGCCGACCGTGCTGCGTTCGAGACCGCGAGCAAGCCGCGCGCGACCGCCAGCGCCGAATTCGCGGAGATCGCCAGGATGGCGGCCAGCGTCGACACGCTCGACGGCTTCCTGCGCGACATGAAAGCCCGCTTCCCCGATGCCAGCGCGAAGGCGACGCTGCCGCCGGACGTCCAGAAAGCCGATCCTTATCCAACCGGCTCGCTGCCCAGCATCGTCGGCACGAGGAAGGGCTGACGCGGCAAGCTGGCGCGATGCATCCTCTCGACAGCAGCGTGGTGGCGCGGCAACTTGCGCCGAGTAGTCGCGCAAGGAGGCCACGGCCATGAGCAAGCCCGTCAAGACCGAAGCCGAACTCATCGCGATGGCGAAGGCGGAACTGAAAGCTCACTGTCCGGACGGCATGGCCATCACCGTGCTCAGGAGCGCAGATTCCTGGGAATTCCGCGCCAGCGCTGATGCCGCGACGGCCGCAAAACCTGGCTATCCCGAATGCGTCGCGATGCTGGTGCAGGTCGGCGACCATCTTGGCCTGCAATATGATTTGAAAGGGTAGGGCGTCATCTCGGCGGGTTTAAGCCGGCAGGAAAGGCACCTTGAACTGACGCCAGCTTGCAACGATATGGCGGGCGTGGCACCGCCCTATCGTTCCGCAGGAAGCGTCGGCAGCTTGGCTGTGCGATCGTCGGCGCGACGAAGCCGCCGGCAAAGCTCGCGATTGATATTCTGCATGATGATCACATAGGCGTGGATGTCCGCTTTGTAGCACCGGTAGAGGTTTTGAGCGGTGAGCTCGTACAGCGTCGTTGTGGTTTCTGCGACGACGGTCGCTGACCGGTTCTGCATTTCGATCAAGGTCATCTCGCCGAAGAAATCACCGGGCTCCAGACTTCCTATGCGAAGGATGCGCCCCGCGTCCAACAGTTTGTTCACCGCCAATCGGCCGGAGTGAACAACGTACATCGAGCGCCCGGGTTCTCCTTCCGCCACGATCGTGGTGCCGGCGTCGAAGCGGCGCTCGACCAGCATCGAAACCAGGAGATCGAAGCTTGCGCTCGAAAGCCCGCCAAAAAACGGGGTGGCGAGCAAGAACGCTTTCAGATCGAGGGAGCCGTCAGCCATGGAGCAAGTATAAGCACGCGCCCTTCGACGACAAGCAAAGCAAATGGCGGCTCGCGCGTGTTTTCCGCAGGGACGGGCTTGCCGAAGGCTGCCGATTTGCCTTTTTCTGCAAGCGCTTTCGCGGAGTAAGCCGTTAAAACCATTGCGCAGGAAGCGCCGGGTGACGCGTTTTCTTCACGCGAACCGGTATCCACTTCGCTCGAAAACGCTCTATCCGCTGTAGCTCTGCACCAGGCTTCCCGCCACCAGCGACCAGCCATCGACCAGCACGAAGAAGATCAGCTTGAACGGCAGCGACACCACGGCCGGCGGAAGCATCATCATGCCCATCGACATCAGGACCGATGCGACCACGAGGTCGATGATCAGGAACGGCAGGAACAACAGGAAACCGATCTCGAAGGCGCGTTTCAGTTCGGAGATCATGAACGCCGGCACGAGGATCCGCAGCGGCATTTCCTCGGGCGTCGCCGGCGGCGGTTCGTTCGACATATTCAGGAAAAGCTTGAGATCCTTTTCGCGCACGTTTTTCATCATGAAGGCGCGCAACGGCACCGAAGCGCGCTGCAGCGCGTCCTCGACGCCGATCTGGTTGGCGACCAGAGGCCGGATGCCGTCATCATACGATTTCTGCAGCACCGGTCCCATCACGAACGCGGTGAGGAACATGGCGAGTGCGATCATCACCGAATTCGGCGGCGCGGTGGCGGTGCCGAGCGCAGTGCGCAGCAACGATAGCACCACGACGATACGGGTGAACGACGTCATCATGATCAGGATCGACGGGGCGATCGACAGCACCGTGAGCAGCGCGATCAACTGGATCGAGCGCTCGGTGACACCGCCATTGCCCTGGCCGAGGTTGATGCTGATATCCTGCGCGAACGCCGGTTCGACCAGCGATCCGGCGGCTATCAGGGTGGCAAAAAATAAAACTCTACGCGGGAGGGCCGCCGATCTCACGAAGGAGACTTCGGACGACCCAGCAGGGAGGCCATCTCGTCTTCCAGATTCTCAAACCCGGTTTTCGGTCCTGACGTCTCGCCGGGCGGCGCGGTCGACGGTTCGGTGCGCGAGGCAGTGCGGCCCGGCGGCTCGGGCGCGACCGGCGGCGCGCCGACGCGCGGTTCGCCCGGCTCGGACGGCCGGCGCAGCGCTGCTTCCAGCCGCTGGGCCATCTCGGCGAGATTTTGATCCGCGCTCGATGGAGCGGGCACGGGCGGCGGCACCGGGGGCGGAGACGGCTGCGATGCAGAGGGACGTTCGGCGCGGATCGGCGGCGGCTTCGCGCCCTCCTGCCGTGCCTGGCGCGGTATCATGGGCTCAGTGCGCGATGGCCTCGCGGCGAGGGAAGAGTCACGCTGTTCCAGGTGTGGCGCCAGCGGTTCCGGCGATAAGCCCGCGAGCGGATCGCTGCGACGCTCGAGCCGTGGCGAGGCCGAGCGGCGAGCCTCGTCGGCAAACGGAGGACGCGGGAGCTGCTGCGGCGGCTCGGGCATTTGCGGCTCGGCATGATCGAAGGCATCGGATCTGGAGCCATCAATGTCGCTCCAACTGCCGTCCGGCAAGGGCGCAATGCGGGGCGGCGGCTCGCTGCCGATGGAAGACCGCTGTCCCATCTGGTCACGCGCAGACATCGCGCGGACAATATTGGGTTCCACCACGATGTCTGTCGGCCCGCCGATCATCAGAAGATGTTCGACATTGTCGCGTCGAACCAGCACCAGCCTGCGGCGGCCGTCCACGGCCGCAGCGTCGATTACCGCCAGGCGAGGCCCCCGGCCGCGATTGGTATTGGTACTCAGGCGGTTACCGGCGAATCGGCGCAGCAACCAAGCCGCGGTGCCGATCAGTGCCAGCACGGCCACGAACGCGAAGAAAAATGTCAGTGCCTGCGGCATGCTTGTCCCCGGGAACGCCAAACGCGGTCAGAGATCAATTCGACCTCTTAATACTTGGGGGCAGGAATTGCCGCCCCGTTACCCTTAATAACCTATGAATCGGCTGGGCCAAAACGACTTCTGATGTCCCTGTCGCTCCGGCAATCCGATGGTTAACGGAGCTTTCGTGGCGAAAATGCGCTCGGAACGACCGATTGACGCACAGGTTCCCGCCTATCTCGTCCTCCGGCAGCGGCTTCTTAACCCGCTGTTAACCATACAGGCGGCAAATTCTGCCTAGCAAGGGCGTCGTGCCCGAACGGCCAAGGGGAGAGCGAAAGCCATGTCGATCGGCGATCTTCCGGTGCTGTCGGCGTTGCGTACACGGATGCGGTGGCACCAGGAACGCCAGCGGGTGCTGGCCGAGAACGTTGCCAATTCCGATACGCCGAATTTCAAGCCACGCGATCTGGTGGAACCCAAATTCGACGCGACCGGTGCAAGCGCGCCCGGCGGCGTCATGGGAACGCTGCCGATGATGCGGACCAATGCCAGCCATATCAGCGCCTCGGGGGCGCCGGAGACCTTCGATCAAAATCGCAAGGTCGGCTTCGAGACGCGGCCCGCGGGCAACGCCGTCAATCTCGAGGAAGAGATGCTCAAGGTTTCATCCAACCAGATGGACTACGCCGCCGTGACCTCGCTCTATAGCCACAGCCTGCATCTTCTGAAGACCGCGATCGGCAAGGCTTGAAATGAGCAAGGCTTGACGCTGGAAAAAGCGTGATCCGCAGCCAGGAAAGGAAGACGATGGCAGACCGTCAGGTTATCGCAGATTTCGCTAGATCGATGGGGATCGCGACGTCCGGCTTGCGCGCGCAGGCCGGACGGATGCGTGTGATCTCGGAAAATATCGCAAACGCGGATTCGACCGCTTCGACGCCCGGCGGCGACCCCTATCGCCGCAAGGTGCCGACTTTTGCTTCCGAACTCGATCACACCCTGGACGCCCAGGTGGTTACGCTCGGCAAGGTGGTGCCGGATTCCACCTCGTTCCGCATCAAGCATGAGCCAGGCAATCCCGCGGCAGACGCCAATGGCGACGTCAAATATCCCAATGTCAATCCGCTGGTCGAAATGACCGACATGCGCGACGCCCAGCGATCCTACGAGGCGAACCTCAACATCATCCACGCCACGCGTACGATGATCCAACGCACGCTCGACATCCTCAAGTCCTGAACTGGAAAGCTTGAACCATGGCTTCACCGACAATCGCTGCCAATGCCTACGCCAACCTCGCCCGCCTGATGGATCCCGGCGCAGCGGGCAAATCGCCCGACGCCAGCGGGCCCTCGTTCGGCGACCTGCTAAAGGACGCGATGGGAAGTGTGGTGGACGGCGGACGAAAATCCGACCAGCAGACCGCCGCGATGGCCGCGGGCAAGGCCAATGTGATGGACGTGGTCACCGCGGTGGCCGAAACCGACGTCAAGATATCGACGCTGGTCTCGTTCCGCGACAAGGTCATCTCGGCCTATGAAGACATCATGAAGATGCCGATCTGACAGGCCGCAGCCTGGCAGCGGTGCAAGCCGCATCCCGAAGGATGCGAGAGTTTTTGAATGATGGTCCGGAAAGCGCGCAAGAATGCGCGCGCCGTGCCGGGAAGAGAAAAGAGGATTGACATGACCGGTGCTGAAACCCTCGACGTGGCGCGCGATGCGATCTGGACTATCGTCGTGGTATCGTCGCCGCTGATGCTGGTCGGCCTCGTCGTCGGCGTGGTGGTGTCACTGTTTCAGGCGCTGACGCAAATCCAGGAACAGACCCTGGTGTTCGTGCCCAAGATACTGGCGATTTTCGTCACGCTGCTGTTGGCGTTGCCGTTCATGGCGGACGCACTTCACAGCCACATGATGCGGATATCGTCGCGAATCATAGGTGGTTGATGCACTATGCGTAGATCATGCGCATCGATGTCTCACTGTTGCCCGTGCTCGCCGCCACCTTCATGCTGGTGTTCGCCCGCGTCGGCGCCATGGTGATGTTGTTGCCGGGACTGGGTGAGTCGAACATTCCGGTGCGCATCAAGCTTGCGGTCGCGGTGCTGCTGACGCTCGTGATCCTGCCGCTGCATCGCCAAGCCTACCACATCGACATGCAGTCGATGGTGCCGCTATTGGTCATGATGATTCATGAGCTGATTGTCGGCATCGTGCTCGGCGCTACCGCGCGGGTGACGCTGTCGGCGCTGCAGGTCGGCGGTGCCATTATCGCCCAGCAGATGGGGCTGGGCTTCGTCACTTCGGTCGATCCGACCCAGGGCCAGCAGGGTGTGCTGATCGGAAACTTCCTCACCATGCTCGGCGTGACGTTGCTGTTCGCGACCGACAGCCACTATCTGGTGATCGCGGCGTTGAATGACAGCTATGCTATCTTTTCGCCCAGTGACCTGATGCCGAGCGGCGACATCGCCGCACTTGCCAGCCGTGCCTTCACCGCTGCCTTCAGGCTCGGCATGCAATTGTCGGCGCCGTTCCTGGTGTTCGGCCTGGTGTTCAACATCGGGCTCGGTGTGCTGGCGCGGTTGATGCCGCAGATGCAGGTCTATTTCGTCGGCGTGCCGCTGTCGATCCTCGCGGGGTTTCTGATCTTTTCGCTGGTGCTGGTGGCGATGATGAGCACGTTCCTCAATTATTTTACCGGCGTCATGCACGATCTGACGCCGTAAACCGAAAGCCTTGCGATGGCCGACGACAATGACGACTCTTCCGATAAAACGGAAGACCCGACCCAAAAACGTCTGGATGAGGCGCTCGAACGTGGCGACGTCGCCAAAAGCCAGGAGGTCAACACCTGGTTCCTGATCGCCGGAGCGACGCTGGTATTGTCCTCGTTCTCGGGATCGATCGGCAGCATTGAGGTGCCGCTGCGCAATCTGATCGCCAATTCCTGGATGTTCCATACCGATGGGCCGAGCCTGCTGGCGCTGGCCGGGAAGCTCGAATATGCGCTGATCGCGGCACTTGGCATGCCGCTTCTGATGCTGGTGATCTCGGCGATCGCGGGCAACATGCTGCAGCATCGGCTGGTATGGTCGGGCGAGTCGCTGAAGCCGAGTCTTAGCAAGATCTCCCCGGCCGCCGGCGCCAAGCGGGTATTCGGCAAGCAGGCGGCCGCCAATTTCGCCAAGGGTATTTTCAAAGTCGTGGCGCTCGGCAGCGTGATGACCATGATCCTGTGGCCGGAGCGGCTTCGCCTGGAATCGATGCTGCAGCTCGGTCCTGCCGCGATGCTCGGCCTGATCACCAGCCTGACGCTGAAACTGCTGGGAGCCGTGGTGGCGATGCTCGCGGCGGTCGCGATCGCCGATTATTTCTTCCAGTACCGGCAATGGTACGAGCGGCAGAAGATGTCGCTGCAGGAGATGAAGCAGGAGTTCAAGCAGTCGGAAGGCGATCCGCACATCAAGGCCCGAATCAGGCAGTTGCGGCAGGCGCGCATGAAGAAGCGCATGATGGCTTCGGTGCCCAAGGCTTCCGTGATCATCACCAACCCGACGCATTACGCAGTCGCGCTGTCCTACGAGCGCGGCATGTCGGCGCCGATCTGCGTGGCCAAGGGCACCGACCTGATCGCGCTCAAGATCAGGGAAATCGCCAGGGAGCATGACATCCCGATCGTGGAGAACGTGCCGTTGGCCCGGGCCTTGCACGCGGCTGTCGAAGTCGACGAGGAAATCCCGGTGGAGCACTATCATGCGGTCGCCGAGGTCATCGGCTACGTCATGGGCCTCAAGCGCGGACTTTCCGGCCGGCCGGCATGAAAAAGCCTGACAAACGGACGGAAAGGCCTGCGATCGTGGGAATAACCGGCTGATGGACTTGCGCTTGGCGACCCGATTCAGGCACTCAGGGGCCGGCGTGGGCGAGCGCGTCCCACCCTTACCGACAGGCTGCTTCCGCTGCTTATGACTGCTGAATCCGACCACGATCCGTCACAGCCGCCGATAACCGTGCAGGAGCCGGCGCGGCGGAGCGGAAGCATCGTTCTGGTTCTGCTGGTGGCCGGCGGAATCGTCGCAGCCGCCCTGGCCCTGATGGCCATCGGCCGGGCGCAGGCGCAGCCTTATATTCTGGGATTGCTGGCGTTACTGGCAATGGTCGGGCTGTTCAATCTGTTCGCATTCGCCGCGGGTATCATTCGCTTCGCCGATCGCGCCGCCGACGATCCGGTGATGGGTCATATCGCCGACCACGCCTATGACGGGCTTGCCGTCACCGATCCGCGCGGCCATGTGGTTTATTCCAACGCAAACTACCTGACGCTGACGGGCGCAGCGACCGCGCAGGACGTGCGCCCGGTGGAGCGCGTGTTCATCGGCAATCCCGATGTTTCGGAAGCCGTGTTTCGCCTGCTCAAGGCGGCGCGCGAAGGCAAGCGTCAGCAGGAGGAAGTCCGGATCGCGGGCAATGAGGGCAGCCAAGACAGCACCCATGGCCGCTGGCTGCGGATGCGGGTCCGGCCGCTTGGCCATGGCAAGCGCGAGGCGAAATACGCGGTGTGGTCGATCGCCGACATTACCCGTGACCGCGAACGCCAGGAGGACGTGTTCCAGGAATTGCAGCACGCGATCGAATATCTCGACCACGCCCCGTGCGGCTTCTTCTCGGTCAATCCAGCCGGCGACGTGGTTTACATCAACGCGACGCTGGCGAACTGGCTGGACCATGATCTGGCGGAGATCGGCTCGGGCGGTCTGAAGCTGACCGACATCGTGTCTGGCGACGGAGCTTCGCTGCTGACGTCGATCGTGGCGGTGCCGGGCGAGGTCAAGACCGAAGTGTTCGATATCGACCTGCGAATGCGCGGCGGCAAGACCGTGCCGGTGCGGCTCTATCACAAGCTGGCATTCGGTGCAGATGGCGCGCCCGGCGCCTCGCGGACGCTGGCGATCAGTCGTGCGCGCGACGAACGCTCCGATCCGCAGCGCGCCGCCGAAGTCCGCTTCATGCGCTTCTTCGATCATACGCCGATGGCGATCGCGACCGTCGACCGCGCCGGCGCGGTGGTGCGCGCCAATGCACGCTTCGCCAAGCTTGCGCAAAGCCTCGGCCTTGAAGCTTCCGCCAGCAATTCGATCTTCCGGACCGTCAACGCCCGCGACCGCAGCTCACTGATCGCGGCGATCAACCAGGCTGCCGAAGGCCAGGGCGATATCGCGCCGGTCGAAGCGATGCTCGATGGCGGCACGGAACGATGGGGCCAGTTTTTCGTAACCGCGGTTGAACCCGACGAGCGCGAAACCGAAGCGGCCATCGTCTATATGCTGGAGACCACCGAGCGACGCGCGCTCGAGAACCAGATCAACCAGTCGCAGAAGATGGACATGGTCGGCCAGCTCGCCGGGGGCATCGCGCACGACTTCAACAATGTGCTCTCCGCTATCATGATGGCCAACGACTTCCTGCTCAACGCGCACAAACCGACCGATCCGTCGTTTCAGGACATCATGCAGATCAAGCAGAACGCGACCCGCGCGGCGACGCTGGTGCGGCAGCTGCTCGCGTTCTCGCGCAAACAGACGTTGCGGCCCCAGGTGCTCGATCTTGGCGACGCGCTGTCCGACCTCACGATGTTGCTGCGCCGCCTGATCGGCGAGAAGGTCAAGTTCGATCCCGTGCACGGCCGCGACCTCTGGCCTGTGAAGGTCGACGTCTCGCAATTCGAACAGGTGATCGTGAATCTGGCGGTCAATGCCCGCGACGCTATGCCGGACGGAGGCAAGCTGACGATCAAGACGGCGAATGTTTCGACACAGGAGGCCGAAAAACTGTCCTACAAGGGCATGCCGCCGGCGGACTATGTGCGGATCGATGTCTCCGATACCGGCACCGGCATCCCCGCTGACATTGTCGACAAGATCTTCGAGCCATTCTTCTCGACCAAGGAGGTCGGCAAGGGTACCGGGCTCGGTCTGTCCACGGTTTACGGCATCGTCAAGCAGACCGGCGGTTTTGTCTATGTCGATTCCGAGGAGGGCAAGGGCACCACGTTCCACATTTTCCTGCCGCGGCATCATCCGGAGCAGGAAGTCCAGCACGAGCCGCAGGCGACGAACGGCGCGATCAAGGACGCAGCCGCTGCGCCGAAGCCGAGGGTCGATCTGACCGGGCAGGGAACGATCCTTCTCGTAGAAGACGAAGAGGGCTTGCGCTCGCTCAACGCGCGCGGTTTGCGTTCCCGCGGCTATACGGTAATCGAGGCTTCGAACGGAATCGAGGCGTTGGATGCGTTGGAGGAAAGGGACGGCGCGATCGATCTGGTCGTCTCCGATGTGGTGATGCCGGAAATGGACGGCCCGACCCTGTTGCGGAAGATGCGGGGTCGCAATCCGGACCTCAAGATCATCTTCGTCTCAGGCTATGCGGAGGACGCATTCGCTAAAAGCCTCGAGGAGAACGAGAAGTTCGATTTTCTTGCAAAACCGTTCGCGCTCAGCGCGTTGGTTGCCAAGGTGAAGGAGACCATGGCCCCATCGTAGGCCGGGCATACCGCAGCAAATTGTCCGTTTGTCGCATCCCCGCGACTGAGCGCCGCAGACGCGGTTCCCGAGGGTGGCTTCACATTCAGGCAACACTGCCCATCTAAGAGGCGCTTCCCCTTGCCGGGAATTTGAGGAACGTAACATGGGACTCTCTTATCGCGCACGCATCTTCCGGGCGATCGCCGTCGTTCTATCGCTGGCTCTGCCGTTGATTTCGGCGGCTTCGCCCGCCGATGCTCGGGTTGGTGGTGGCTTTAGTTCGGGCTCGCGGGGCACGCGGACCTTTTCCCCGCCGCCGCGCACATCGACCGCGCCCGGCGCGGCTCAGCCGTTCAATCGCACCTTCAGCCAACCGGGCAGTCCCGGGATCGGCACGTCCACAGGCGGTTTCTTCAATCGGCCCGGCGGCGGCATGCTGCGCGGCCTTGCCGCGGGCTTCCTCGGCGCGGGGCTCCTGGGCCTGTTATTCGGCGGCAGCATGTTCGGCGGTCTCGGCGGCTTCTCATCGCTGTTGGGCCTGATCCTGCAGATCGGCCTGATCGTTTTCGTGGTGCGGATGGCAATGTCGTGGTGGCAGCGCCGGACTACGCCGGCCTATGCCGATACGGCGCCAGGTGGATCGAGCGGTGCATCGAGCTTCCGAACGGGAGCCGGTTTTGGCTTGGGGTCGGGTAGCGCGCCGCTTCAAGTTGCGCCGGCCGATTATGAAGCGTTCGAGCGGTTGCTCGGCGAGATTCAGGATGCATGGTCGAACGAGGACGTCGCAAGGCTGCATACGCTGGCGACGCCCGAGATGGTGTCGTATTTCAACCGCGACCTCGAGGCGAACCGGGCGCGCAATGTTGTCAACAAGGTTTTCGGCACGAAGCTTTTGCAGGGTGACCTCGCCGAAGCCTGGCGCGAAGGTGAAACCGACTTTGCCAGCGTGGCGATGCGATACTCCCTGATCGACAAGACGCTCGATCGCGGCAGCGGCCGATTGGTCGAAGGTAGCGAGCAGCCGATGGAAGTCACGGAAATCTGGACTTTCCTGCGGCCACGCGGCGCCAACTGGGAGTTGTCGGCGATCCAGCAGACCTGATGATCGGTCTGCAGAGAGATCAAGTAGTGGCGTCGCGATCCGTTTCGCGACGCTTTTTTTGCAAGTGATCGTCGTTTCGGTTTCCTGCACCGGAATAATGTCACGCAAGACGGGGTTGATGTCTGAACGAGCGCTGGCACCTGTACCGGCCCAAAAGGTGATTGGAGGATCCGATGCCTGTCTCCGTTTCAAATACTTCGCTTGCATTTTCGGGCCTCGCCGCGATCGCTTGCCTTCTGATGGCTGCGCAACCGGCGAATGCGCAAGCGGCGGCCATGACGTTCTTTGTGACCAGCACCGGCATCGGCAACGGCGGCAATCTCGGCGGCATCGCCGGCGCCGACAATCATTGTCAGGAACTGGCGCAGGCCGCGGGCGCCAATGCTTCCGGCGTCAAGACCTGGCACGCCTACCTTTCGACCCAGCAAGCGGACGGTAAGCCCGCCATCAACGCGCGCGACCGCATCGGCAAGGGGCCCTGGCAGAATGCGAAAGGCGTCGTGATCGCGAAAGACGTTGCGGATCTCCACAGTGCCGCCAACAATTTGACCAAGCAGACCGCGCTCAGCGAAAAGGGCGACGTCATCAATGGCTTCGTCGACACGCCGAACCGCCACGATATGCTGACGGGATCACAGTCCGACGGCACCGCATTCCCACCCGGCGAAGATCGCACCTGCAAGAATTGGACGAGCAGCACGCAGGGATCGGCGATGCTCGGCCACGCCGATCGCACCGGGTTGCGCGACGATGATGCCTCGAAATCCTGGAATAGTTCGCATCCGTCGCGTGGGCCGGATGGCGACTGCTCGCAGGCCGATCTCAGGAGTACCGGCGGCGATGGCCTGATGTACTGTTTCGCGGTGAATTGAGTCGGGCGATCGCCGGCCTGGTCCGGCCTTGTCCCGGGCAAAATCGGGCAGCGACTTCGATTGTGGCGGGTCGGTTATTTGCGGTCTACCAATCAGCCTTGAAAGCTTGCAAACACGCCGCAAGGGCCGGCCGGGCTTGGCGAAATGAATTCGCATTGAACCAACGATTTCACCGATCGTTATCCGGTGACCGGCTTCACACCGCCACAAAAAGGGCTGCCCGTGCGCTATGAGCTCTATTACTGGCCGAGCATTCAGGGCCGCGGCGAATATGTCCGCCTGGCGCTGGAAGAGGCCGGCGCCGACTATGCCGATGTGGCGCGCGGCAAACGCGGCACGGCTGCGATGATGCGGATGATGGAGGCAAAATCCGGCACGCCGCCATTCGCGCCGCCGTTCCTGAAGGCGGGCAAACTCGTGATCGGGCAGACCGCGAACATCCTGTTCTATCTTGGATCGCGCCATGGGCTTGCACCGAAGGCAGAAGCGGGACGGCTGTGGGTGCACCAGCTCCAACTCACCGTCACCGATTTTGTGGCCGAAATCCACGACACCCATCATCCGCTCGGTCCGTCATTATACTACGAGGATCAGAAGGCGCCTGCGAAAAAGCGCACCGCGGAATTTTGGCGCGAGCGCGTACCGAAATATCTCGGCTATTTCGAACGGTTGTTACAGGAGAACGGCGGGGCCTATCTGGCCGGTCGCAGGCTGACTTATGCCGATCTGTCGATGTTTCAGCTCGTCGAGGGACTGCGCTACGCTTTCCCGAAACGCCTGAAGGCCTTCGAGCGGAAGATCCCGGGTCTCGTTGACCTGCACGACCGTGTCGCCGCGCGGCCAAACATCAAAGCCTATCTCGCCAGCCAGCGCCGCATCGCGTTCAACGAGGATGGTGTCTTCCGTCTTTACAGGGAACTGGATGGATGAATTTATCTTCTCCGTCATTCCGGATACGCTACGCGCGATCCGGAATGACGGAGAAGCTACCTGTTCCGCCCATCGATCGGCGTCATCGTCAGTTTCGCCAGTTCGATGCCATCGATACAGCTGACGTTGAGCGCCACCACTTCGGTGCCATCGGGCTTGCTGCCGCGGGCGAACACATCGACGCCGCAATCGATGCAGAGCTGATGCCGGATCGCATGTTTGTTGAAAAGATATTCCCGCAGGTTTTCCGTGCCGGCACGTAAGTGAAAACTCTTCGGCGGCAGGAACGTGAAATGCAGGCCTTTCTTCGTGCAGATAGAGCAATTGCATGCGGTTACCATGGCGAGATCGGTCGTGCATTCGAACCGCACCATGCCGCAATGGCAGCCGCCGGTGTAGGTTTTGCTGTCTGGCATTCCGGGCTCCGTTGTAGCTACCAAACGCCGGGAAGCAGACGATAGCGCACCTGCGAGGTGTAGTCTGCATAACCTTCAAGACCCGCCTTCAGCGTTCGTTCCTCGATCGTGATGCGGATCGCGAACATAAAGGCGAGCAATGGCGAGGCGATCAGCCCCCAGAGTGATCCCAACAGTAACGGAATGCCGATAAAGAACACGATGGCGCCGGTGTACATGGGATGCCTCACCCAGGCATAGGGGCCATTGCTGATCACGTGATGGCCGCGCTCGCTCTGTACCTTGACCAGCGGCGCCGCGAACGAGTTCACGCGCATCACCCACATGATGAAGACGGTGGAAACGAGCTGCATCGCGAGCCCGAAGATCTGCAATGGCAGCGAAAATTCCGAGCCGTGCAGGCGATGATCGATCCCGATCAGGACAAACCAGCCGAGGAAGGCTGCGGATAAGACCGGGACGAAGAGTTTGTCTGCGGCGGGCTGCTCATCACGCGCGGTCAAGCGCATGCGTTCGGCGAATAGCTCCGGATCGGTTCTGGCCAGCCACAATCCGGCGAACAGGCCCGTCAACGTCATGGCAGCCAGGAAAGTCCATGCCGCCGGCCAGCGCCAGGTGCCGGCGGGCACGAACAACAGCACGCCCATCGCGACGATCCAGATAACGCTCTGAAATACCCATTTGGCGATCATGCGTTGCGCCCGTCCTTGCGGGGTCATCATGATCGCGCCGTTTCCGGCAAACTTGCGGCGGCGGTAGAGGGGTCAGGCCCGATCGATTCCGATGGCCGTCAGGCGAGCTGATCGATCCGCGTGCCTTGCCCCGGCGGCAGAGGTGCCTGCGTCGGTTGGGTGGAACTGGAATCGTCGGCATCGTTGTCGCTGCTCGGCACCGGTGTGCTGGGCGGCGCACTGTTGCTAACGGTCGGGGTCACCGGAGGAGTTGCTGAAACGCTCGAAATACTCATGGGATCGAAATCCTGAGGCTACGGTAAGCCATTGTGGCGAGGCAGGAACCAACGTCCGGTGAATTCAACCGTTAAAAAGCGAACGATCGGCCCGGTGAGCTGCGGATGGTGAACGGGAAGCTTCGATTTCGCTTGGAACGACTGATTCCACCCCGGGTCGTCACGACTCTTATTGGTCGGTGCTACGGGAAACCGCGATCGAGGCCTCGGTTTTGGTCCGGACGCAGTGCATGTCGAGGCGACGGTAACGCGTCGTGACGTCGTCGCCGTGGATCAGGCCCATCCGCTTGATGCAGCGGGTCACGCCTTTCAGCATGTCGTCCTTCGGCAAGGTGAAGATGATGGCAGCGCCGCTGGCGACCAGATCCATAAATGCCGGCGTCGGCTTGCGGCCGACGGCCTTGGCGAACAGCTGGTTGGAATAGCTGCGGCCGGAGCAGCCGAGCGACAATTGCTTGGCCTGCGGATGCGACAGGTAGATGACATTGGCCGCGGTCTTGCCGACCGTCAGGCCTTCGATCTGGTTCTTGAGCTGGCCCGCAAGGTCGTCGCAACGATCGGCACGGGCAGGCGAGGTGGCCAGCGCCAACAGGCCGATGGCCACCAGCATTTGTGCTATCGAAATCGTAAGGCAGTTTTTTATCATCGATACCCCCAATGCCATTGAAGCCCGCGCGAGGGTTTCTTGCAAGGGGCAGAGCGTCAAGTCGGCGCGTCCTGCAATCCCGTCATGACCCGCCAATCGGAATCTTCCTTTTCCGGCAAAAGTGCTTAGAACGGTCCATCGCCGGCGTCTCGAAGCAGGCGTTTCGGCCCCGAATCCGCGAGCTGACCCATGAACGCCCCCACCGCCGTTCCCGATCAGAAGCCCGTTCCGCCCTACAAGCACACCCCGCTGTTTCCGCTCGGCGCCGACACCACGCCCTACAGGAAAATCACGGCCGAGGGCGTGCGGGTCGAGAAGGTGCTCGGCAAGGACATGCTGGTGGTGTCGCGTGAGGCGCTGCGCGGGCTCAGCGAGGCCGCGTTCGGAGACATCAACCACTATCTGCGGCCGGGGCACCTGAAGCAGCTGCGCAGCATCCTTGACGACGAGGAAGCCAGCGACAACGACAAGTTCGTCGCCTTCGATTTCCTGAAGAACGCCAACGTCGCCGCCGGCGGCGTGCTGCCGATGTGCCAGGACACCGGCACCGCAATCATCATGGGCAAGAAGGGCTGCAACGTCATCACCGACGGCGACGACGAAGCGGCGCTGTCGGAAGGCGCGCGCGACGCCTATCTGCGCCGCAATCTGCGCTATTCGCAGGTGGCGCCGCTGTCGATGTATGAGGAGAAGAACACCGCCAACAACATGCCGGCGCAGTGCGAGATCTACGCCGAAGGCGGCTCCTTGGAAACAAACTTGGCCTACAAGTTCATGTTCATGGCCAAGGGCGGCGGCAGCGCCAACAAGAGCTTCCTGTTCCAGGCAACGCCGTCGGTGCTGACCAGGGACCGCCTGCTGGCGTTCTTGAAGGAGAAGGTGCTGACGCTGGGCACCGCGGCGTGTCCGCCCTATCATCTGGCGATCGTGATCGGTGGCACCTCGGCCGAACTTTGCATGAAGACGGTGAAGCTTGCCTCGGCGCGCTATCTCGACGCGCTGTCGACCCACGGCTCGGCGGATGGCAACGCCTTCCGCGATCTGGAGATGGAGCAAGAGATACTGAAGATGACGCAGTCGCTCGGCGTCGGCGCGCAATTCGGTGGCAAGTATTTCTGCCACGACGTGCGGGTGATCCGGATGCCGCGCCACGGCGCCTCGCTGCCGATCGGGCTCGGCGTGTCCTGTTCCGCCGATCGTCAGGTGCTGGGCAAGATCACCAGGGACGGCATCTATCTCGAGGAGCTCGAGCACAATCCGGCGCAATATCTGCCTGATGTCGAGCAGTCGCTCGGTGGTGAGGTGGTCAAAATCGACCTCAACAAGCCGATGAAGCAGATCCTGGCGACGCTGTCGAAATACCCGATCAAGACGCGGGTCTCGATGACCGGCACCATGATCGTGGCGCGCGATTCCGCGCACGCCAAGCTGCGCGAGCGGCTGGAGAAGGGTGAACCGCTGCCGGATTATTTCAAGAACCATCCGGTGTATTACGCTGGTCCCGCCAAGACGCCGGACGGCTACGCTTCCGGTGCGTTCGGGCCGACCACCGCAGGAAGGATGGATTCCTTCGTCGACCAGTTTCAGGCAGCCGGCGGCTCGATGGTGATGGTGGCCAAGGGCAACCGCGCGGTTGCGGTGCGCGAGGCCTGCAAGAAGCACGGCGGCTTCTATCTCGGCTCGATCGGCGGTGCGGCCGCGAACCTCGCCGAGCACTGCATCAAGAAGGTCGAGGTGGTGGAATATCCCGAACTCGGCATGGAAGCGATCTGGCGCATCGAGGTGATGGATTTTCCGGCCTTCGTCATCATCGACGACAAGGGCAACGACTTCTTCAGGGAATTGAACCTGGGGTGAGGGCGGATTTGAGCCGGCACGGCGCCTGTTCCAGCCAGCCACATCAACGCCGCGCAACGAACAAGCCAGAACCGCGATTTCATCGCAAACATGGCGAATTTTCGGCGTTTGAGTTGATTCAGATGTGAGATTCAAGGGAGTTCAGCAATGTCCAGCACACAAGAGGACAAATCGAGCGAGAGACAGCGTCAGCGCAACCGCAAGGCTGGTCAGCGCGACCAGAAGGATGGGCAACAACGGAACCCGAAGCTCGATCAGCGGGATGACGATCGCATGAACACCATGATGGCTTCAACTGACCTCTCCGCAAACCGCGCCGCAACTCCGACGGAGCAGCCGTTGATCGACGAAGCCGAACTGGTGGATGTCCCCGTAATCGATGCAGCTCCGATAATCGATGCAGCCCCGGCAGCGAGTCAGCCAGCCGAGCCAGCTGCCTCATCGGCCGAAACTGCCCCGGTCAACATGCAAACCATCGCGAATGCCTACAGGGACTACGCCAGGAAATCGTTCCAGGAGAACAGCTTCTTTGTTGAAAAACTGATGGGCGTGCGGTCGTTCGACAAGGCGGTGGAAGTTCAGACTGACTATGCAAGGCAGGCCTATGCGAATTTTGTCGCGGACTCGCAAAAGATTTGCGGGCTCTACACTGAACTTGCCAGGCAGACCTTCAGCCCATGGAAGGCGTCGCGTCCGGGTACCCGCCTTCAGAGCAGGTAATGCGCCGATCAAGCTCGCGGGTGACGATTTGATCCATCGAGCGCAATACCTATAGGTGCCGTCCCTTATGCCCGCGCTCCCGTAAACGGAAAACTGCCCATCGGGCCCACGCCCATTTCGCCGGCTATATTGTCGCCGGAAACCCTGCCGGTGAACTCCAGTGTCAGCGGCATCGGATTGGTGATGGAGACCTTCCAGAAGACGTCATCGCCCGTGGCGGTGCCATCGAAGATCTCGGCCGAGTGGCCCTCGGCGCTCTGGGTGCCCGTCAGCGTGCCGCCCGAATTCTTCAGGGCCAATGTCGCCTTGCGCTCACCCATCGGCGTGCTCAAGGTGATGTTCCAGTTGCCGTCTACCGCCATCGTCGATCTCCCGTGCCGCCGTGCAAACCGGAATGGTTGCTGCAGCGGGCTTGCGCAGGGCGGTATAGCCTATCTCGGCAGCAAGCCCAATCCGCAATCAGGCGCGCGCGGCGCGAGTCCGGCTGGTGACGAGGATGCGGAACGCGATATAGGTCTGCTCAATATCGATGCAATTTCCGGCGCACAAGCTGGGGAAGGTTTGCGCGGAATGCGCGAAAGGCCTGACATGGCGGCGGAATCGTCCTAGAACAACGGCCTCGCGATCTTGTCGCTTTCACTAGCGTTGTCTATTCCAGTCGATCATGCCTGCCATTTCGTCGGATAAGCCTTATCGCGTTGGCCGCTCCCGCACCGGGCTCGGCCTCTTCGCTACCAAACCGATCAAGAAGGGCACCAAAATCATCCGTTATTTTGGGCCGCTTTTGGATTCAAAGAAGAAAAAAGACGACGCGATCGAGAACAAATATTTGTTCGAACTCAATAAACGCTGGACGATCGACGGTTCGGTGCGCGAGAACGTGGCCCGCTATATCAACCATGCCTGCAAGCCGAACGCGGAGTCCGACGTCAAGCCGCGCAAGCGCAAGGTGGTGATCCGGGCGATCAAGAACATCGAGCCCGGCGACGAGATCAATTACGATTATGGCACCGACTACTTCAAGGCCTACCTGAAACCGATCGGGTGCAAATGCAACGCCTGCGAAAAGAAGCGCAGGAAGAAGCGGGCCGAGGCGAGGGCGGAGCGGCTGCGTCTGAAGGCCAGGCAAGAGCGGAAGGCGCTGAAGGCTGAAAAGCTCGCCAAGGCCGGCAAGAAAACGAAAAAACGGCAGAAGCTCAACGGCGTCAAGGTCGCGAAGGTCAATGGCCACGTCTCGATATAGGCCAAGCCATTTTTTCACGAATGCCAGCTACTTCCAGCTGACCGCGGCGTCCGCGGCTGGATTGAAGAGCTGATTCCGCGCGCAGGTTCCGAACGGGGTCCAAACCTTGCAGCCTTTCAAACAACATGCGCCGTCGCTGGCGGCATCGGCTCGTGCCGGACTGCCGAACATATGCGCAATATGATTGCCTGCTCCTGGGATAGCTGGCTTGCCGGGGCTGGATCCGGCGCCTATTTGTGAGGCGTTCGCAGAAGGCGCGCCATGAGCAATCTCAAGCCGCTGCAGATCGATATCATTTCCGATGTGGTCTGCCCCTGGTGCTATATCGGCAAACGTCGGATCGAGAATGCGCTGGCGCTGGTGCCCGACGTTGCCGTGGAAGTGAACTGGCGGCCGTTCTTGCTCAATTCATGGGTGCCGCGCGAAGGTGTCAGCCGCGACGAATATCTCACGACGAAGTTCGGTTCGCCCGAGGCCTACAAGGCCATCGCCGGGCGCGTGGTCACGGCCGCTGGCGAAGAGGGCCTGATCTACCGACCAGAGCTGATAAAGCGCCAACCCAACACCATCGATTGCCACCGGCTGATCCACTGGGCTGGAGCGAAGGGAAAGGCCGCCGAGATGAAACAGCGGCTGATGGAATTGTATTTCGCTGACGGCAGCGATCTCACCGACGTCAACGTGCTGGTGCAGGCGGCAACCGATTGCGGCCTCGACGCCGATGACGTGCGCAAACGGCTCGCTACCGACGAAGATGTCGCGCTGATCTCGGGCCAAGCGCAACAGGCCGTCGACAACGGCGTTTCAAGCGTGCCCATCTTTGTGTTCGCGCAGAAATACACCGTGTCGGGCGCGCAGCCGGCCGAGCAGCTTGCTCGCGCGATCCTGCAGGTGGCCGCCGAAATGAACGCGCAAGCCGCGGAGTGATTGCACTTTTTCCGTGCGATGCAGGGCGATGTCCGTCACGCGGATTTCGACTTCAGTTATTTTCGACTTCAGTTATTTTGACTTGAGCTTTCGTATCAGCTGAATGGCGCGCCGCGCTTGTGCACGGGCGGTGTGGCGCAGCATCATCGCAGCATGGACGAGCGACGCCACCGGATCGCCGGCGCGCAGCGGGATCAGCACGTCACCGATCGCAAAACGGCCGCGCCAGATAGGATTGATCATCGGGTGATCCGGGCTCGCGGTGGAATCGGCTGAGGCGATCGCGGGATCGGCGCAAAGGTGTCGCGTCAGATCCAGCGTGAGCTGGACGCCCGGCGAGAATTTTGCAAAACGCTCGTCGATTCCGATCTTGAAAAAGAACGCGCGGTCCTGATGCCGTAGCACGATCCCGGCCGCTACCGGCGTGTCGCCAGCGCGCAGCGTCACGATCTCGCACTGGCCACTTGCCGCCAACGCCGAGGTTGCATGCCGGATAAACCTGGCGTCGCCGTTGTTCTGGATCAGCGCCGTGCGGCGTGCGCCTTTCCAGCCGCTGGCTTCCAGCGCCAGGAAAATTTCAAGCGCGGCGGCGACTTCCTCCGGGGATCGCGCCACGTCGAAACGAACTTCGCCATTCGCGGCGAGGCGATGGCGTTGCCGGCGCAATTCCTTCAGCTTCTTGGCGCCGAGCGCCTCATGCAGCAATTCGTCGGCATCCCTGGTCGCATCGAGGCAGGCCCGAGAAACGGATTGCAGTACGCGCGGCTCGATGCCATCGCGCTTCAATGCTTCCGCAAAGGATTTCATCACCGCGCCGTCGAGCGACATGTCGCGCAGCACCAGTGCGTGGGCGCCGGCATCGCGTCCACTTTGCAGCAACTGCGTGGCGGCCTCCGTCGCCATGGTGCGATCGAGTAGCGGCGTGCAGAGCGTGCCATAGGGATGGGCGCTGACCAGCGCCGGCAGCGGAATTTTGTAGGCGCGCCACATCGAAACCAGCGGCATCAACCCGATCAATCGGTCGCCGTTCCACGCAGCGATTGCAGAGGCATCGGTACGGCCACAGGCAAAAGCGTTCACCGCCAGTTGCCAGCCCGGCAGGTAATAGCCGTTCGGCTCACAGGCAGCTTCGGAAAGCTGCCGCCACTGGTCGGCGGCAATGGAAGTCAACGGAACGAGCGGAGAGGTCGCACCGAAGAGGGCGCGCGCATCCGTAGCATCCTTGATCGATGCACGGCGAACTAATGCTCTATCCGCAATCTCGGCCACGTCCCCAAAATCCCATTTGCGGCAAGCAGGCGAGCCCCCACAACCGCCCGCGGTTTCACCGCGTCATCGGGGGAGGCTAACCGAAAGATTGGAAGATACGGTTGGCGCGGGGATGCAATTCGAGCGGTAGCGTTAATGGCTTGTTTATCATGCGGCTGTCAGCCGCCCCTTAGTGGCTAATTCGCCAGATCGTGCCATTGGCGTCCTCCGACACCAGCAACGCGCCGTCATGGGCGACCGCAACACCGACCGGCCGTCCCCAGACATCGGAATCGTCGACCACGAAACCCGTGACAAAATCCTGGTATTCGCCGGTGGGGACACCGTCTTTCATCCGAATGCGGATGACCTTGTAGCCGGTGCGTTTCGACCTGTTCCACGAGCCGTGCTCGGCGGCAAAGCCGTCGCCGGAATATTCGGCGGGAAACTGATTGCCGTCATAGAACGTCATCCCGAGTGATGCCGAATGCGCCTGAAGCAACACATCGGGGATGGTGATCTTGCCCTTGAGGTCGGTGCGTTCGCCGCGATGTCCGGGGTCTTCATTGTCGCCGATATAAAACCACGGCCAGCCATAGAACGCGCCCTCACGCACCCGCGTCACGTAATCCGGCACCAGATTGTCGCCAAGGCCGTCGCGCTCGTTGGTCGAGCAATAGAGATCGCCGGTCACCGGATGGACGGCGAGTCCGACGCAATTGCGGATGCCGGTGGCGAACACGCCCAGCCGTTTGCCGTCAGGATCGAACGTCAAGACGTCGGCGCGATCGGTCTCGCTGCCCCAGCTTGCGCCGAGCGGATGATTATCGATCCAGCCTTCCGGCGCCTTGTTCATTCCTTCCGCGTCATTGCTGCGTGAGCCGACCGAGATCATCATCCGCTTGCCGTCGAGACTGAAGGCGATGTCGCGGGTCGAATGGCCGCCATTATGCGGCAGTCCGGCGACGATAGTTTCGGGCTTTGAGGAAGCTCTTAGGTCGCCCGCTTTGTAGGGAAAGCGGACCACGCTGTCATTGTTGGCGACATAGATCCATTTGGGATCATTGCCGCCAGGATAGAACGCCATGCCGAATGGACCGTCGAGCCCACTGGCGTAGATTTCGTTGGTGGTCGGCCTGGTGGCGCCATCGGCGGCGCGCAGGATGCGAATTCGTCCCGATCGGGTTTCCGCAATGAAGACGTCGCCGTTCGGCGCGACGCGCATCTGCCGGGGGCCGCTCAAGCCTTCCGCGAATAGCTCGATCTTGAAGCCGGCGGGCACCTGTAGAATAGCGGACGCAGGCCGCGCGACCACGCGGGACCTGTTGGCGGCCGACGGCGTCGCGCCTGGCTTCGGCAAATCCTCCGGCTTGATCAACCTGCTGATGCCAGGCTTGTCGGAGCGCCAGTCACCGAACGCCGCGCTGCCGGTCAATGGCGGCGATTGAGCCAGCGCGTCGGCGATACCGGCGTCTGTGATCATGCCAGCGGCGAATGCCGCCGCGAGCCAGATCAGCGAACTATTGCGGCGAAGCATGCGTCCTCGTTATCGGGTGAAAGCTTATCGGGTGAAGTGATCCGGACGGCAATGAAATGTCCGGATCATGGTTCCAAATTGCCATTCCATTCCGCCGAACCCGCGATCACGCCTCGTCATCCTCGCAAAATCAATGCCGCGGTTGAACCCGATCGTGCGCGCCAACGCAGGCCGGTGAGCTTCCATTTTATCGGAGCAACATTGCGGGAAAGCGACGCGCCTTTCCCCGCATTCCCGCTAGATCGGCTCGAACGTTTCCGACAAACAGGTATCCTCGGCCTCGACACGCTGCCGGTCAAAGATGAGCCCCTCGTTGATGTTGATGCGATAGATCTCGACGCCCAGCGGTTTGCCCGTGGCCGATGTCAACTCGGCCTTGACGCAGGCCGTCCAGCCGGGTCCGCGCAGGTCGTGTCGTGCCGGCGAAACCTGCACGTCGCGCGGGGCCGATGCGGCCATGAACACGGAATCCAGATGCTCACGGACGAGTTGCTTGACGTCGGGCACAGGCTCCAGCGGCGCTTCACTGACCTTGGTACGCATGAAGTCCGGCAAGACCGCATGACTGTCGGCGAAACCACATCCTGCCAAGGCAAGCGCCATAGTTATCATCGATGCGATGCAAAGAACGATACGCCCCATCCAAAGATTCTATCCCGTGACAGGTAAAATTGCCTGCGGTCCGCAGGTTAATTTTTGTTCACGACTTTCAACATTTGCTGAGAACCGGATGGTGAGCCGCTGCCCTTGCCCACGATTTGGTTGCAGGATAGGATTGCCGAAGGCGACAGGGAATCCCGGCGATGAAGGTCTTGACGATTGCTGCAGCGATCCTGGCGTTGATGGCGATGCCCGCATACGCCCAGATGGGCGGCGGCAGGCGGCATTCGGGCGACGAAAACAAGAAGGCCGAGCCAGTCAAGAAAGTCGACGAGAAAGCCTACAAGGCCGCGCTCGAACGAATACCCGAGCCCAAGGAAAAATACGATCCGTGGGGCGTAACGAAGTCTGCGGAGCCGGGAAAGAAGCCGAAGACCCCCTGATCAGGTCTTGCTGACGTTCAAGTTCTCGCTTTTCCGGATTGAACCACATGCGAAGGCGATTTTGATTCGCTCATGCGGCGACATCGAATTCGGCTGCTGTTGTTCGCTTGGCATGAACCTTCTATCCCCACGCGACACACGGCCGACATTGTAGACGCGCGCGCCGTGGCTTGAAAATGCCCGACTTCGGGCCGTATAATCGCGGGGTGGGAGTCGTGGACAATGTTCAGGCAATTGGCACTGATCCTTAGCGTGATCGCGATGGGCCTTCTGCTCAACGGCTGCACCAAATGCGGTCCGGTCTGGGATGACTGGCTGCCGAAATCCTGCAAATCGGATCATCTATAGCGCGGCCGGTGCGAAGCTTGGCGTCGCGCCCGGCGCGATGGTATATTGCCGGAAATCGCGGGGGAGAGCATTCCATGAAAGTTTTACGCGCAACGGCCGTAATCGCGCTGCTGTTGGGACCGGCCTACGCGCAAGCACCTCACATCAACTTGATACCCGACACGCCCTCGAAGACGCCCGAGGAAAAGGAGGCCGACCAGGCAAGGGACAAGGCCTATAAGGAATCCCTGAAGAAAATTCCGGATGCCAAAGCTCCGTCCGACCCTTGGGGCATCGTGCGATCCGATCCGCCCAAGGCCACCGCCAAGGCAGCCGCCAAGCCGCGAACCAAGACCGGCAGCACCCAGAACTAGCGCGTTTCGGCGGGCAGGTTCTTGCGCGGAGCCCGCGCGTTTCATTCAGGTGCGGTCGCGAACCGATCGAGCCGTATCCCGTAACACTCTCGGAAAGGGCTGCGACCGCGCGTGGCTCCGCTTGGCGGTGCTGCCGAAGGCCAATTCCGCTTGCGCGGGACTCGGATTGGTCACGGCAAGCGCTATATTAAGCCGGTCGTTTCTGTGTTGGAGTGTGCGACATGGCCCGGCGCCCGCGCGACCTGGCGGACCGGATGGCTCTCCGGCGCAAGGCCGATGACGGCTATCTGCGTGAGACCTTCACCCTGCCGCGCGATATGGCGCGGACCAAGGCGCGCGATTTCCTCGTCCGCTATCCCAAGGCCGCCTACATGAGCGCGGTCGAAAGCTGGCGTGAACTGCCCGGCGGCGACATTGAATTCACCATGCGGCGTCTGCGAAGCGCAGATTAGATGTGAACGTTTTCCGTTCCGATGGAATTGTAATGGGTGCTAGATTCTTGGTCTGACGCGTTTTCTTTATGCGAACCGGTATCCACTTGCACGAAAACACTCGGGCCCGCGGATGCGCGACCGCGCGGCAATCAAGCGGCGGTGCCGTGGGTATGAGCGCTTGTTCTGGTCGATCGGCGCTTGTTTCACGACTGCCCAAAAAGCACTACGCCGCCCAAGCGGAATATGTTCGCTTGGCGGCGCAGGCTTGGTCCCCGAGTGATGCAATGACCCAGGTAGAACTTAAGTCCCATGGCGATGAAAAAGGTTCAAACTGATATCCCGGCGCGGCTTGCTGAAAACGGGTACGAAAACCCGCCGCTTACGGCCGGCACATGAACCAAAGCACGGGCCGGCGCACTCAATGATGCGGCGGCTGTTTGCGTCTGCGACGGTCACTCCGCCTGCGGCCCCAGTTCGGCTCCTCCAGCGCCGTCGGGGCCGCTTTGTTTCGGCAAAAAAAGGCAACAAAATCTGTCTGGACGGCAACGAAATATGCTGGAAATAACAGCTCGCATCGGCTCGGCATGGATTGCTGATCCATGGGTGACGGATGCGGCCCAGGGTGAGGGCGGATAGACCGGACGGGTTTCCGCGAACGAAAATGAAGCAGACCAAACCGAGCAGGATCGAGAGCAAGTGCGCGGCCTGCCGCGGCACCGGCTTTGCGGCGGTCAAACAGCCGGCGCAACCTGGCCGCCGGATCTATCCGCCGCGATGTGCGAAGTGCGACGGCTCGGGCAGAATCCGGAAGATCGCCGGTTGAGGCGGCTTCTCTTAAGGACGTAGGCCGGCAGACAGGATTTATTCCGACGCAAGAGGCTGCCAGCAGGCAGGGCGGCCTCTCAATTCATGGTCTATGCGACTCAAGCGTATCGGGTCGGTGCCGGCGCGTTGGGATTGAAGTTGTGATAATCCATGTGGATATCGGACCATTTAATTCTTCCGCCGGACACGATTTCGAGTTCGTCGAACGTGATTTCGTCGGCTGCCAGCGCGCCAGGCTTTTCCATCGGACTCTCCGCTCTGTCGTTGTTCATGCCTCTCTCCTGCTTTTCGGAAGGGACCATCCCCTTGCATCCGCTAGTGACAGGAGTGGCGAATTGCGTTCATTGGCGGCGTGATGCGCCTCACATAGCGAAGTGGCGAGGCAAAAACGGACGGCAGCGGATTTGAAAAAGGCCTCGGGCGGTCGCCAACTGAGGCGCCCTCTTTCATTTGAGGATTGTCCGATCGACTTTCCGGATAAGCTCGTCAATCGCCATGTACTCTGAAGAAATCAGTTCGTGCCGGTCCATCGCGCGAATGCTCTCCAGTCCCCTGGCCAGTTCGGCCCATCCATCTGTCATGCCATTGAAGGCGAGGTAGGGACCAAGGATGCGCGACAAGGGACGAAGTGACCGCCGCTTGCACCAGGCGTCAATAAGATTCCGAAGGTCGGCAAAAAACTCATCGTTTGATCTGAGGGACATGGCAAATTCCGAATGAAGGCACGCTAAACTTTAAACCAGGACGCCGGAGTGAGGCGGCTTTGCCGTCTAAACTTTCGTCTTAGGTTCGTAAGGATTCGAGGATGCGGGCGGCTTCCGCAACTTGTACGGATGCCCACGGCAATCATCCCAAGATCGTCGGGGAGAAGCTCCTGCAAAGCTAGGCCTGTTCAGATGGATCGAATGACCAAGGCAACTCTATGGATCGCCGCCATTGTACTGGGATCGTACTTCACGACGGGCTTTCCTCGATGGCGCGTTGGATTCCGCTTGTCAGCGTAGATGCGCTCCAATGGGCGGAATAGATATGCCGCATGCAAGCGGTCACTGCGTCTATCAAAGGACCGCCCCAAAAGCGTTCGATACGATCCCGATCAATCCGGGCCCGTAAGCGAATTGGGACATCCAAGATGTTGCCGCCAACGGAGACGGCTTTACTTCTCAGGGGCGAGCTTCTTTACGATCCGGGTGCCTTCCCAGATTTCAATGGAGTGGCCGTTCACCATCTGCCGCGCCCGCTGGATCGCCTCGTTGTCGTCTCTGCATTCGATATATTGGGGAATCCCATCCACATGGCCGCTCTGGCCTACAACATAAACCCTGTACACTGACACGCGCCCGGACCCCCTGGCCAACTTTTCAACTTTTGCTGGTAGTAAGAACATCAATGACGCATTTGTTGGCAAGCTCTAATTATGGGCGATCTCTTGTGTTCAAAAGTGAACTTTGCTCTTCTTGGGGGAACTACAGCCGTTTGGAACCACTCCGGCTCCTACGCAGTGCCGTCCTCACTAACTCAGGCGGCTCACTGAGGTGGCCCTTCGTCATTCGTCTTGAACCAAAATCCCATTGTCGCTCAAGGTTGAAAGAAGAATTTCGAGGTCTTCGGACCGAACATTCGGCGGGAGCATTTGATGGAGTTGATCGAAGGTAATGTAGCCTTTGACCCCGGTGAGTGCGTGGGCTTTTCTCACCGTTTCCGACCAGTCCATTTAGTGCTCTTTGAAAGTAGGACACCTACCAAGTGGGCTTGGTACGTTCGGAGTCAAATGCGGACATTACCGTTTTGACCACCAGCTCATGCAGAACGCAGCGTGGCCTATTGCTGCGCGCCGAAGGATTATGAGGAAGCGATAACGCGCCTCGAAGGCCGTATCAAAGTGGGCTTCCATCGCGAGATGTCAAAATGAAAGAGGTCGCCAACCGAGGCGGCTCTACTGGAGGGATAGCGATGTGCCGAGCTGGCTCTTTCCACTCATATGTCTGGTCGCCTTCGTCGGATTTATTTATCTGGTTTGCATTTCGTCAGGGCGCAAAGGTGAATCCGGATAGTTCCGGCAATGGTGGCAGCAATTTGCCGGGTATAGGCAGCGGCGGTTCTTGAAGGTCATCCAAATGAGGACACTCCCAAAATCAAACCAGGCCACTGCGGTCGGAAGCAGGCCAGCAACTAGGTTCGGACAGTGATATTTTCCGATATCGCGACAAGGAAGCGCGTGCGATCCAAAGAGGACAGCCGATCGATTGGCGTCACTGGAGCCACCGGAAGACTCCGAGGTATAGTCCGGGACACTTCGATACTTGCGCGGCCGACTCAATAGATCGGAAAGGTATCACCATGGGGAAGACGTTATTGGCTTTCGCTGCCGTCGCGACATTGGTGGTTTCGGCACTCTCGCCTACTTATGCTGGCCCGGGCGATGATTACGGTCCGGCCGGCAATCCGTATCCGCGCACTTATCCCGGACCTGGCGGCTATCCGTACTGGTCGGGCCATGTCGATGCTCCGGTTGGGGAGCCGATCCCGCCCTGTCGCTGGATAACCCAGCGATTCTGGGACGGGCAGGCCTGGCGCGAACGCCGTGTGCGCAACTGCGGCTGATCACCGACTTGGCAAGGTACTCCTAACTCGAACACTCGCTTTGGCAAATTGGTACTGGCCGAATGGGCCATTCGCAGATGCGAAATAGGCCGCTCTGACAACCTGCCTAGACGACGAATGAAAGAGGCCGCCAACAACGGAGGCGGCCTTTGTTAAGGCGAGATATGTGGTTTCCTTGGTTCTTTATTTTCCTTGGTTGGATTGTACCCGCAGTAATTTGTTGGGTCTTATCTAAAAAGCGGCAGGGTGCCATGGCGGCAAAGCCAAGGCCGGGCACGTTGGGATTTGTCTTTGGTGGATTGCAGGCCGGCGCCGGCGTCCTGTTGTTCTTCGCGGCCGGCGGATTCCGAAATCCGTATATGCCGATCGTCGCATTGTTTGCGACTATCGCATTCTGGTTGCCCGCTCTGTTGTTTATTACGTTAGCAACTATCGAGCTTTGCCAGTTCTTGGTGCGAGAGCAAAATCGAATTAGGACACTCGAAGATTCAACTTAGGACACTGGGGCTTAAATACGGACAGTACCAAATAGGCCGCCAACTGAGGCGGCCTTATCGGGAACAACGCTTTCATGGATGGAAAAACCAAGGCGACACTCGTGATCGCCGCTCTGGTCTTGGGGTCCTATTACGTTTGGATTTTCAGTGCACCTTGGATGTCACTTGTCATCCTTATCGCAGGTGCATGGAAGAACGCGGCGTGACAATGGTGAGTGGAACTTGCAAGAAGTTGCCACCCAATAAGCCATAACAGCACCGCTCAGTCCGACTTCGTTATGTCCAAAAGTGAACCTAGCGCGAACTTAGGACACTTCGAAATTTAAATTAGGACACAAGGGGTTAAATACGAACAGTACCCCTGCGCGGTACTGTCCTAATTCGGACACTCGCGGAGGGGAATTAGGACACTGCAAATATCGGTATGGCGCTATAGGATTAGATCGGCATGGACCTTGAGTTCACGTCGTACCGAATGGCCCATATGATCGAGATATACTCGGCAGCCTTCGCGGCGCGCAAACTTGAATGCCGGAACTAGATCGCTATCTCCAGTCACCACGACAACTGCAGAGACCATTTCGCGCAAGGCCAGTCGCGCTATGTCTAGCCCAATCCGAAGGTCGACGCCCTTTTGTTCGATGTTAGGGACCATATCTGTCGCGACAAGCTGGCGAGGTGTTCTCGCCATTTGCTTTAAAGCGCTATTCCCGATGGTCCATCCATGGATGGCGGACTCGCCCATCCGCAAAGCAAAGTCCGGTTCAACTTCTAGAAGCTGATGCAAGCTTACGTTTTTTGGGTGATCAGGATGAGCATTTAGGTTGATCTGAGCTTGACTGATCGGGTTTGTCATCGCGCCAGATGCTGGCGGAGCATCGTAAAAATAGACGCGCAGCAGATCGTGCCCAACCAGTGCCGGATGTGCTTTAATCCTCGCGACCTCTGTCCTAAAGTCGGCTACGGAAGGGAAGTTTTTCGTTGTTTGTTTTAGCTTCTTCTTCACAAAACCGCCGTCCATTAGGATGGCGAATTTCCCCGGCATTCCAGCCCCTAGAAATAGTTTGACCCCGGACACTCGTAGCGTCTTTCAACGCTTTCCATCAAGGACGAATGACCGGGGCCGTTTTCTAACAGAATTTTCGTAGGCTGATTTGGATTAACAGTCAATGAAGGCTTCGGAACCAGCCTAAGCCATAACTGCTTGATATAACTATTGTTCCATTGATTTAGGCATGATTCCAAGATTGTCTAGCCCCGAAATTTAACTTTTCCCGCCCTGTATTACCGTGAATTTCCTCACAGTCCGTACGGGCTTGTACGGCTCCAGCGGCAGCACCGCGTCAATCAGGTCGCCAATCGTCCAGACCCGATCCGCGATGCCTAGCGCCACGCCCGGCGTAGTCCGCAGAGCCTCGTGGACGCGGCAAAGGTTGTAGTGGGCGACATACAGGCTCACCGCAGCGGCGTGATGGGTGAGTTTCTTTGAAAAGCCATTGGTGAGCCGGGCGAACCGCTTTTGCGTCATCCGCAAGGTGAGGTTCTGCCGTTCAACGTAGCTGGTCGAGATATAGGAGGGCGTCCCGCTCTCTACCTCACGGCTTACTGCTACTACTTCGGCCGGGCTGTAGCGGCGCGCGGCGTCTTTTACAGCCAGGTTCGTTACGCTGTAGGTCTTTACGATCACGCCATGGGAAGCCCTGCCATTGAAGGCGTCGCGGATCGCTACCTTGTAGGGATGAAAGCCGTCCGTGCTGATCTCGGGAGCGCCGATCACCCGCTGGCGAAGGTCCTGCACAAACAGGTCCGTATTCTCGCTGTCGCGCTTGCCGGTGCGATAGGAAATGATGGCCTTGGCGGAGGCTGACATTCCGATAAACGTGTACTGGTCGCCCTTGTGGCTGATTTCGTGGCGCTGGACGCGCTTCTGCTTCTTGCCGACGTAGCCCCAGATTTCGTCCAGCTCCAAACGGCCGCAGCGGACGCCAACCATCATGCGGTCATGTAGTTCGGCGCAGCCGCGCCCAATGCGCTCGCCAAGGCGCATGATGGTATCGCGGTGAGCGCCAGTAATGCGCTCAGTGGCGCGAATGCTTTGGCCTTCGGTCAGGCAGGCGATGATTTGAATTTGCTGGTCGCGGGAGAGGGTATTCATGAGGGCGCAATCCTCTAAGGGTTAGGGGACTGGCCTTTCGCGAGGACTGGCAAAAACGCCTTGCAGAGCGTATATTGCCATGATGGTCATTCGCTTCGGGGCGCAATCCCGGGGTGTTTGATCGGGATCGTCAGGGTTGCAGCCCGGGCGGTCCCACTAGTTTCGATCCTTGGCAGCCCCGCCGGGATTCGGACCCGGACCTCTCGGCCTGTAAGAGCGAGCGTCCTACCGTTAGACGAAGGGGCATCTTGAGCCGATTAGGGGCCGCTACCTTTCCTTGTCACGGGAGCCGGGTAGCGGCCCTTTCCTATGTGTCATAGCCCCGCGCGTCGGTCGGAAGTTCGCCGGGGCTCTGGCAGTCTGGGCATGACGATATCCTCAATAAGCCATTTTAAGGTAACATCGACGCAAACATAGTCAAACAAAAAATGCGGAAATCCGCATAAAATGTTTGCGTGGATTATTGAGGCTTGCTATAGGAGGATACGGGTTTCGTCTAAGCGGCGGGAGATTTCGTAATGACGAAAGAACAGGTTCAGAACATTCAAGATGCTCAGACCGATGGGGATGAAGGGCGGGAGCGCTCGACTATTCAATTCCCCTACAATGATTTGAACGGCGCAATCGAGATTGCAAAAGCGATTGCGGACAACGCTGGCACCGAATGCACGCTAGATCAGCTAGCAGCGTACCTTAATCAGTCGATGACTAGCGGAGCCTTTCGACTTCGCGTTTCGGCCGCAGCGACGTTTGGACTGACGGAAAATGAGCGGGGATCGGTTAAGCTGACAACACTAGGACGGCGTATCGCCGATCCGGCACAAGAAGCCGCCGCAAGGGCAGATGCATTCCTAACTGTCCCGCTTTATTTGAAGGTCTACGAAAACTTTAAGGGCTATACGCTACCCGGGGCGGCAGCCATTGAGAAGTTTATGAAGGCTGTTGGCGTCTCGTCGAAACAGCTAGACAAGGCGCGACAAGTCTTCATGCGCTCGGCTCGGCAGGCTCGGTTTTTTGAGCATGGTGAAGATCGTCTGGTTAAACCGGCCGTCCCGCCCGGCCCCGGAACGCCGCCTGCTGATGAAAAGAAAAACGATCCCCCGCCAAAGAAAACTGGCGATGGTGACGGGACGGACGGGCTTGATCTTGATCCCTTGCTGATCGCGTTGCTGAAAAAGATTCCAGCCGCTGATAAAGGCTGGCCTGCCGCTATTCGTCTGCGTTGGTTTCGAACGTTCGCAATGAACGTCTCACAAATCTACGATGCGGAAGAAGATGAGCCGGTTGAAATGAAAATCGATCTCGACAAGAAAGAGGCCGCCCACTGAGGCGGCCTTAATGGAGCAACAAAAAACCGGAACATACGATTAGCATCGCCATGCTGAGCATGACGGTGACGAATGCTTGTTCCGCACGTTTTTCAAGTTTGCGCTCCATCTTGTACAAACGCATCGCGCCCTGTTGGGTTCATCCCGCGTTCAACAAAATCGCAGCGGCACTGGAATTAGGACACTCCAAAAATCAAATTAGGACACAAGGGGTTAAATACGGACAGTACCCCCCTGCGCTAAAAGAACATATTGCGAACATAGAACAAACGTGGTACAAGGTTCCACAAGTTGACCGTTTGATCTGATTCTCACCGCCCGTTTGTCCCGCTCGCGAATCCCCGCCATAAGGAGCAAGACCCAATGTCCGCCACTGCCCTGCGTATCGTCGAAGGATCCTCCATGGACAAGACCAAAGCCCTGTCCGCCGCGCTTTCCCAGATCGAGCGCCAGTTCGGCAAGGGCTCGGTGATGAGGCTGGGCAAGAACGACCGCTCGATGGATGTCGAGACCGTTTCCTCGGGCTCGCTCGGGCTCGATATCGCGCTCGGGGTCGGCGGCCTGCCGAAGGGACGGGTGGTCGAGATTTACGGGCCGGAATCCTCCGGCAAGACCACGCTGGCGCTGCACACGGTGGCGGAAGGCCAGAAGAAGGGTGGCATCTGCGCTTTTATCGACGCTGAGCACGCGCTCGACCCGGTCTATGCCCGCAAGCTCGGCGTCAACATCGACGAACTCCTGATCTCGCAGCCGGATACCGGCGAGCAGGCGCTGGAAATCTGCGACACGCTGGTGCGCTCCGGCGCGGTCGACGTGCTGGTGGTGGACTCGGTGGCGGCACTGGTGCCGCGCGCCGAACTCGAGGGCGAGATGGGCGATGCGCTGCCCGGCCTGCAGGCGCGGCTGATGAGCCAGGCGCTGCGCAAGCTGACCGCCTCGATCAACAAGTCCAACACCATGGTGATCTTCATCAACCAGATCCGGATGAAGATCGGCGTGATGTACGGCTCGCCGGAAACCACCACCGGCGGCAACGCGCTGAAATTCTACGCCTCGGTTCGCCTCGACATCCGCCGCATCGGCGCGATCAAGGAGCGCGACGAGGTGGTCGGCAACACCACGCGCGTCAAGGTGGTGAAGAACAAGCTGGCGCCGCCGTTCAAGCAGGTCGAATTCGATATCATGTATGGCGAGGGCGTCTCCAAGATGGGCGAAATCCTCGACCTCGGCGTCAAGGCCGGCATCGTCGAGAAATCCGGCGCCTGGTTCTCCCATGACAGCCAGCGGCTCGGGCAGGGACGCGAGAACGCAAAGGCGTTCCTCAAGGCCAATCCCGACATGACCGCCAAGATCGAAGCCGCGATCCGGCAGAACTCCGGCCTGATCGCCGAGCAGATCCTGGCCGGCGCGCCCGAGCGCGACGCCGACGGCGAAGAGCCTGCCGACGAGTAAACGTTTTTACGGGCCGCAAGGCCCAACAGCTCGACAGAAGCGGGCGTTGAGACGTTGAGTTGCCGACGTCATCAGCGTCCGTTTTATTTTGTGTGTCGTGGGGTGGATGCGTATGAAGCCGTTGATACTGACCAGTTTACACGGCCTTCAGCTGAAGGAGTCCGGGCGCGCCAAGACCGTTATTGCGTTCTGCTTCAAGTTCGCATGGGGCCAGTTGCCACCTCCGGATAAGCTCGACGAATATCTTGGCCCGCATTTGCCAAAACAGGAGCGGGGGGACCATTGGTCGTGCTTCATTGTTGGCCGATTGCCGCCCGAGCAAAAGGATTGTCAACATTTGAGCCTCGCCGAATTCTGCCGACCGTACAAGTCGGTGGAATTGTGGTTCGATTCCGAGCCGGTAGATCAATTGCAACTGATCTGGCTGCTCGACGGCCTGCGTTCCGATCCGGAGACTGTCGCCAAGCTCAAATTGCGGCTTGTCAGTTACGATATGTTGACTGCGACGCCTGAGCAGCTTGCCAAATGGCGCGTTCCTGTTTTCAAAATTACCCCGGCGTATCTCGAACTGGCCTCGACCGTCTGGCAGGCATATCGAGCCAGTATGCCGGAGGCGTTCTTCGGTCTGCTTCGGCGCGATTTAAGTCGGTTTCCAATGTTGCAGCCGGTGATGATCGATCTGGTCGAAGAACTTCCTTCTGCATCAACAGGGCTAGGCGCGACCGAGATGCGACTGCTCGAACTTGTTGCTGCCGGATATGCCCACACGAATGATCTGTTCTATCTGCGAAGCTTGGGGCTGCGCGGGGTATTCAGCGATTGGGAGCTACGCCTCTTGATCGCGGGGCTCGCACACGGGCGGACGCCAGCCCTGATGGGACTCGACGATGAGATACGTGGAATCTGTCAGGAAAATTATTATCGGTTCGACGATGCCTTCAGGCGAAGTCGCTTGTCTCTCACAGATTTCGGCAGAGCCGTTCTCGCGCACGAGGAAGATTTCAGCCGTCACAATCCAATCGATCGCTGGTGGGGCGGCACGCATCTGACCAACGACAATCTGTGGCGCTATGATCCCGTGTTGATCCCACCGGTGAGGCAGTGAAGCGAGATGAAGCGCCCGATCCTGACGACCCGGGCGGGATGTCTGAAGTTTGCCGGTATCGCCGACAAGGTGATCGGTATGTATCGGTTATCGCTTCGCTGCCGGACCACTGCTCTCGGAGGTCGAGCTCGCGAAATCGTTCGCCGCGTTCGGTTTTGCCGATGTCAGCGATCGGTTCGATGCAATAGATTTGTGGATTGATCCGGATCCAAACGGGCAATTGATCCTGGTCTGGCTGCTCCAGTGTTTCCGTGCTCACGACAACGTCGTTTCGAAACTGAATTTGGTGCAGGCGGATGTTTCGATCGGAGAACTGATGCCATAGCGTCTGCTCGCGCGTCAATTGCCTGCCATCAAGATCGGGAATGGACACCTCGAACTAGCAAGCGTGGCATGGAAAGCCTATCGTTCGCCCACGCCGCAAGCCTGGTTCGACTTGCTGTCGACGGATTTAATCGCGCTGCCGTTGTTTCGGCCGGCGGCCGTCGCCCTGCTTGAGGAGCTGCCGGGGCGCGCAACCGGGCTGGGTGCCACAGAGATGCGCATGCTTGAGTTGATTTTGGACGGTAATACCAATTCGCTGAGGTTCTGACTCTCTGGGATTCCCAAATCAGAGGATCGATGATTCAAGATGGCAACTGGAGGAGTTGCCATGGGCCAGCCGATTACGGTTCGAAGGGATTTTACAGCGGCTGAGGTGCGCCGGCTCGCGCGGC
>JAGXAJ010000089.1 GCA_018971625.1 Pseudomonadota bacterium | reverse complement strand
CGGCTATGCCGGCGGCCCCGCGGAGCTGATCAAGGCGATGGCGACGATCCAGTCGCAGTCGACCTCGAACCCGTCGTCGATCTCGCAATGGGCGTCGGTCGAGGCGCTCAACGGACCGCAGGATTTCATCCCGGCCAACAACAAGGTGTTCAAGGAACGGCGCGATCTCACGGTGTCGATGCTCAATCAGGCCAGCGGCGTCGAATGCCCGCGGCCGGAAGGCGCGTTCTATGTCTATCCGTCCTGCGCCGGCACCATCGGCAAGACCGCGCCGTCCGGCAACAAGATCGGCAATGATGAGGATTTCGTCACCGAGCTTCTGGAGAACGAAGGCGTCGCGGTGGTGCAGGGTTCGGCGTTCGGGCTTGGACCCGCGTTCCGGATTTCCTACGCGACCAGGACTTCCGATCTCGAAGACGCCTGCAAGCGCATCCAGCGCTTTTGCGGCAATCTGCGTTAGCGCGTTCGCAGGCGAATCCGATTCGAGTCAAACGCGCCGGAAAAAAGGCGTGTCAAATCACAACGTCCGGCGAAGGTTTGATGTTTTGACGTCGGCATTGGGGAAGTGCCTTGTTTTGGACACGGCGCTTCCTTCTTGTCCCTTCGTACGTTCAACCTCTCATGGGGAGACCTGATCCTATGCGACTCTCGACACTTTCCATTGCTATCGTTGCGTTGATGGCGCCGATCGCGAGCGCCAACGCCATGCCGCCGGTGCGCGCCGGCGTCCTGGAGTGCCACGGCGGTCAAAATGTCGGCTTCGTGGTCGGCTCGGTGGCCAATCTGCAATGTATCTTCGAGAGCGAGGGCAGGCCGCCCGATCCCTACGTCGCCACCGTTCGCCGCGTCGGCCTTGATCTCGGCGTCACCGCGCAAACCGAGATTACGTGGGCGGTGAATGCGCCGACCAACCGGCTGGGACGCGGCGAACTCGCCGGCAGCTATGGCGGCGTCGGCGCCAATGCCTCGATCGGCGTCGGCGGCGGCGGCAATTTCCTGGTCGGCGGTCCGGCCAATGCCTACGCGCTGCAGCCGATCAGCGTGCAGGGCCAGACCGGGTTGAATGTCGCGGCCGGCATCGCGGGCCTTGAGCTCGAGCCGGTCGCCTTCGCGCCTGGCGGCCCGCACTGGCACCATCACTGGCATCGCCACTGGCGTCACCACCACCGCCATTACTATCGCGGTTAGTTAACGGCTATCCCGTCGCAAGAGGCCCGCGCAAGCGGGCTTCTTTTTTGTGGGCTGAACAAGTAAATGGCCGCAGCGGCCACAGGGCGAATCTGGCAAGCCTGCCGCTGTTATGTCATAGAGATAAGAACGCCAGGGGGCACAAGGCGCTCTTTATTCCAAGATTTGATTCCAAGACTTGATTCAAGGCTCGCATCGCATTCCTCAGCCGGAGATTTTTCATGCGCCGCTCTTTCATCCTTGCCGGTATCGCCATTGGTTTTTTGGCCGGCTCCTTCGCCAACGCCCAGCCGATTCAGCGCGTGCAGGTCGGCATCCTCGAATGCCGCGGCGGCGCCAGCGTCGGCTTCATCGTCGGTTCCGTCACCAATCTCGGTTGCGTGCTGCATGTCGACGGCATGCTGGAGGACCGCTACATCGCGACCATCCGCAAGGTCGGCGTCGATCTCGGCATCACCCAGGAATCGGCGCTGGCCTGGGGCGTCTGGGCGCCGGTGGCGCGGCTTGGACCGGGTGATCTCTCCGGCGACTACGCAGGCGCGCAAGGCAGCGCATCCGTCGGTGTCGGCGTCGGCGGCAATGTGCTGATCGGCGGCTCCGACAATTCGATCGCGCTACAGCCGCTCAGCGTGCAGGGCCAGGTCGGCCTCAACGTCGCGGCCGGCCTGGAGAGCCTGGAACTTCGGCCGGGGAGGTGAGGTTCCCCGGATGCGGCGCAGCGTGTAGCGATGCGTCGCCGTTCCCGGGGCAAGATATGGCAAGATATCAGGTCGCTGCATCGCGCGTCCGGGGACAAGATGCATTTCTTCCGGACGACGTTTTTCCGTCTTGCCAAATCCTGAGGCCGGGAGGAGCATCACCCTGCCGACCCAATCACGGGCCGAGCTCCAACTGAGGAGGCGGCAATGGGACAAGACGTCAGAAGTCCCCAGGGTCTTAAAGCTTTGGGCCCACGGTGCATTGCGCTGGTGGGCCCTTTCCAAAGCGGTAAGACCACACTTCTAGAAGCCATCATGGCGCGAACGGGCGCCATCCCCAAAGCCGGCAGCGTCGAAGCCGGAAATTCCATCGGTGATTCCAGTCCTGAAGCCCGCCATCACAAGATGAGCGTCGGCCTCACCGCCGCCACCACCAGCTTCATGGGCGCCAGCTACACCTTCCTCGATTGCCCCGGCTCGATCGAATTCGCGCATGACATGCGCGCCGCGATCCCGGCGGTCGATGCCGCCGTCGTGGTCTGCGAGGCCGACGAGCGCAAGCTGCCGCAATTGCAGATCATCCTGCGCGAGCTCGAGGATCTCGGCATTCCCCGCTTTTTGTTCCTCAACAAGATCGACCGCGCCAACAAGCGGGTCCGCGAAACACTCGCGACCTTGCAGCCGGCGTCGCGGATCCCGCTGGTGCTGCGCCAGATCCCGATCTGGAACGGCGACTTGATCGCAGGCTTCGTCGATCTCGCGCTGGAGCGCGCCTTCGTCTATCGCGAGCACAAGGCCTCCGAAGTCGTCGCGCTCGATGGCGGCGATCTCGACCGCGAGAAGGAAGCCCGCTTCTCGATGCTGGAAAAGCTCGCCGACCATGATGACGCGCTGATGGAGCAATTGCTCGAGGATATCCAGCCGCCGCGCGATGCGGTGTTCGACGATCTCGCCCGCGAATTGCGCGAGGGATTGATCTGTCCGGTGCTGCTCGGCTCGGCGCTGCGCGAGAACGGCGTGCTGCGCCTGATGAAGGCGCTGCGGCACGAAGCGCCCGGCGTGGCGGGGACCGCCAAACGCCTCGGCGCCTCGTCAGGCAAGGACGCGCTCGCCTATGTGTTCAAGACGCAGCATCTGCAGCATGGCGGCAAGCTGTCGCTGACGCGAATCTTGTCCGGCCGTCTCGACGACGGTACGACGCTGCAATCTTCGTCGGGCGAGACCAGCCGGGTATCCGGCATCCTCGCCGTCAGTTGCGCGCATGACAGCAAGCGCGCCTCGGCCGAGGCCGGCGACACCGTCGCGCTCGGCAAACTCGATACCGTCAAAACCGGCGATACGGTGTGCGGCGGCAAGACCGCCCCGAGCCCACTGGCCAAGGTCGAGCCGGCGCCGCCGGTGCTGGCGATGGCATTGTCGGCAAGCGACCGCAAGGACGACGTCAAGCTCGGCCAGGCCTTGGTGCGGCTCAACGAGGAAGATCCGTCGCTGACCATGATCCACAATTCGCGCACCCACGACATCGTGCTGTGGGGGCAGGGCGAGATGCACCTGCGGGTCGCGCTTGAGCGGCTGCATGATCGTTTTGGCGTCAATGTGAAATCCCAGCCGCCCGCGATCGGCTATCAGGAAACCATCCGCAAGCCGATCACCCAGCGCGGCCGCCACAAGAAACAATCCGGCGGCCATGGCCAGTTCGGCGACGTGGTGCTGGAGATCAAGCCGCTGTCGCGCGGTGCCGGATTTGCCTTTGACGAAAGGGTCGTCGGCGGGGCGGTGCCACGCAATTATATCGGCGCGGTGGAGGAGGGCGTGGTCGATGGATTGTTGCGCGGGCCGCTCGGTTTCCCCGTCATCGACGTGCAGGTGACGCTGATCGATGGCTCCTATCACAGCGTCGACTCCTCCGACCTTGCGTTCCGCACCGCGGCGCGGATCGGTGTCAGCGAGGCGCTGCCGCAGTGCCAGCCGGTGCTGCTGGAGCCGATCTATATGGTGGACATCGTCTGTCCGACCGACGCCACCGCGAAGATCAACGCGATCCTCTCGGGGCGTCGCGGCCAGATCCTTGGCTTCGACACCCGCGAGGGCTGGAGCGGCTGGGATCGCGTCCGCGCCACGATGCCGGAAGCCGAGATCGGCGAACTGATCGTGGAATTGCGCTCGGCGACCGCGGGCGCCGGCAGTTTCACGCGCCAGTTCGACCGCATGGCCGAGGTCAGTGGCCGCGCCGCCGATCAGATCATCGCCGCGCACCGGGTCGCGGCGTAGGAGTTGCGCCGCGGCGCAGGAGTTGCGGGGATCATGGCTCCGGATTTTGGGGCATGATCTTCACAACGCCGCGTCATGGTCGTGGGGGTGTTGTTCTGTTTTTGTCTTCCGCTCAACTGGGCGTTCGATCCACCCGTTCCTCAAGCCACCCTTACCTCCCCGGCCACGGCCTGGACATGGCCGCGGTGCCGTTGCATGGCGGGCCCTATGATGTATTTTACATCATTGTCATGGTTCAACATATCACTTATCATATTTCACATATGAGACACTCGCGTGATCACATCCTTCCAGATGAGGGCGGCGCGGGCGCTGCTTGGGATCGACCAGAAAACCCTGGCCGAATTGGCTGGCGTGTCGTTGCCGACCATCCAGCGCATGGAGACCAGCGTCGGCAACGTTCGTGGCGTGGTTGAATCGCTGACCAAGGTGGTCGACGCGCTCAATCGTGCCGGGGTGGAATTGATTGGCGAGCATGCACGCAGCGACGACGGCGGGCGCGGTGTCCGCCTGAAAGAGCCGGGGCCGCCTCGCCGCGTCCGGGATTAGGCATCTGCGTCGCTTTAGCCTGGCGGCCGCGTTGCGACGGGAGCATGTGGGCATGAGCATCGCAAGCGAACGGACAGATCAGATCGATCAGGCGCGTCAGCCGACATTCGCTCAACTATTCACGCCGAAATTAGTCACGGTGCTGAGCGAGGGCTACGGTTTCGCCGATCTTCGCGCTGACGCGATCAGCGGCCTGACGGTCGCCATCGTGGCGCTGCCGCTGTCGATGGCGATTGCGATCGCCTCGGGCGCGGATCCGGGCCGCGGGCTTTATACCGCCGTGATCGGCGGCTTCATCGTGTCGCTGCTCGGCGGCAGCCGGTTTCAGGTTGGTGGGCCCGCCGGCGCCTTCATCGTGCTGGTGGCGCTGACCGTGGAACGCCATGGCATCGATGGCGTGATCCTCGCGACGATGATGGCCGGGGTATTCCTGATCGCCGCGGGTTATCTCCGGCTCGGCACCTACATCAAATTCATTCCCTATCCGGTGACGGTCGGATTCACGGCCGGGATCGCCGTCATCATCGTCGCCAGCCAGCTCAGGGATTTGTTCGGTATTACGTTGAATGCGAGAGAGCCGGGCGAACTGATTCCAAAACTTGAGGCTCTGGCGGGCGGATTGCACACCGTCAATCCATGGGCGGTGGTCGTGACCGCCATCAGCATCGGCATCATGCTCGTGCTCCACAGATTCCGGCCAGCGTGGCCCGGCCTCCTGATCGCGGTGGCGATCGCTGCACTCGCCACATGGGCGCTGTCGCTGCCGGTGGAAACGATCGGCACCCGCTTTGGCGGCATTCCGAGGGAATTGCCTTGGCCGGCGTGGCCTGTCTTTACCCTGGAAAAGGCGCAGTCGGTGTTGCACGATGCAATCGCATTCGCCCTGCTCGGCTCCATCGAGTCGCTGCTGTCGGCGGTGGTTGCCGACGGCTTGACCGGCCGTCGGCATCGTTCGAATTGCGAGCTGGTGGCGCAGGGTTTTGCCAATATCGGATCGGCGCTGTTCGGCGGCATCTGCTGCACCGGCCTGATCGCCCGCACCGCCACCAACATCCGCGCCGGCGCGCGCAGCCCGATATCCGGCATGCTGCACTCGGTGTTCCTGCTGCTGTTCATGCTGATCGCGGCGCCATTGGCGAGCTACATCCCGCTGGCGGCGCTGGCGTCGGTGCTGGTGGTCGTGGCCTGGAACATGGCGGAAAAGCACGCATTCGCGACCTTGATCCGCTCCTCGCGCGGCGACGCCACCGTACTGCTCGCCACTTTTCTGTTGACGATCTTCCGCGATCTCACCGAGGGCATCCTGGTCGGCTTCGCGCTTGGTGCGGTGTTGTTCATCAACCGCATGGCGCAGATGACCGGCATCGAGGCGCAGGCGCCGCTGGTGACCGCCGACCGGGCCGACGATAGCAATGGCGATCGCGTGCCCTACGATCCAAGCATCGTTGCCGATCCGGACGTGCTGGTGTACCGCATCACCGGCGCGTTCTTTTTTGGCGCGGCGTCGGCGGTTGGCACCGTGCTGGACAACATCGCCGCCACGCGCAAGGCGTACGTGGTTGATTTCGCGGGGGTGCCGCTTCTGGATTCGACCGCCGCCAATGCAATGAGCCGCGTCGCGGCCAAGGCGAGGCGGCAGAACATCCGGCTGTTCATCACCGGTGCGTCGCCGGCGGTACGCCGCGCGCTGCTGACTCACGGGGTCAGGCCGCCGCGCGCGCGCTACCGCGAAACCATCGCGCGGGCGATCGCCGACATCAAGGAGCAGCGTGAGAATTCATCCGCCGTCCCCGATCGCCTCGTGGCAGGTTAATCCTTCGTAACCGCCACTTCCCAATCCAGCCGCTTTCGTGAACACTGACGAAACGACGTCGTTCCCAGCGCCGGCGTCGCGTTTCGCGGGAGTTCGATGGATCAGATCGCCCTGGCCTTGCAAATGAAGCGGCTCGCCGCCTGGCTCGACGCGCGTTGCGAGCCGGACAATCTTGCTCGCCGTCAATTCGATGGTCCGCCCTTCGGCCAATGCTACGTCACCATCGATGCCGAACGGCAACGGCCGTTTGCCTCCATCAATATGAATCGCGTTTATCTCTGTGGCGCGGAAGCCGGGCTGACATCCGACGGCATCGCGCGCCTGATCGAGATGTTCGCGGCCGAAGGCGTCGGGCGTTTCTTCGTCTGGCTCAGCCCCGGTCCCGAGATGGATACCGTGCGCGGCTGGCTCGGCGCGCACGGCCTGTCGCGAATCCGCCGTACCGGTTATCCGACGCTGTGGCGCAGTGGTCGTCCTCCCGTTGCCTTCAGCACCGATCTCGACGTGCGTGAAGTCGGCATCGACGAGATCGTTGCTGCGCGCGATCAGCTCGGCGAAACGATGTGGCCGGGATATCTGCGATCCGCAGGCAAGCAGGGTTTCTTCCATTACATGGCGTTCGACGGTCCTCGTCCGGTCGCGATTGCCGCGTTATGCCTGTTCGAAGAGATCGGATACCTGATGGCGGCCGCGACCGCGGAGAGCGATCGCAAGCGCGGCGCGCAGCAGGCGCTGATCGCGAAACGAATCGCGCGCGCCGAACAATCGGGCTGTTCGATCCAGGTCTCCGAAACGCTTTATATGATCGAGCATTCGCTGCGAAACCTGCAGCGCGCTGGTTTCGAAGAAGCATATGAAAAGGAAGTCTACGCGTGGAGTGCGTGACCGGGGCGGCGTATCTTGCTTGAATCGCGCCGCAACTTGCTTTGGCCTGTGCGCTGACTGGCGGCCGGGACCGGGCGTGGCTGCCGAACCTGCTGTTGTGGGGGCTTTGCTGCTCTTCGCGATCGGCGGGGCGAGGGTCTATCATCGGATCAACCTCGCCGCGACCTGGTTCGCCGCCGGATGGGCGCTGGCCTTGAGCCGCCTTGTTTTCGCGACGGCGGGACAGCGGGATTGACAGCGAACGCCGCTTGCCCGATTTGAAACCATGGCGACCTCAACCAGCCCTCGCGCGGCATGTCTGATCGGATGGCCGGCGGCGCATTCGCGCTCGCCGCTGATCCATCATTACTGGCTGCGGAAGCTGGGCATCGAGGGCGGCTACAACATCGAAGCGGTGCCCCCCGAGGGTTTCGCCGAATTCATCTTGCACCTGTCGACCCACGGTTTCGTCGGCGCCAACGTCACCATCCCACACAAGGAGCGCGCGCTGGCGCTGTCGTCGCCGGATGCGCGCGCCCACGCGGTCGGCGCGGCCAATACGCTGTGGTACGACGGCGGCCGGCTCTGCTCGACCAACACCGACGTCGAGGGATTTGTGAACAATCTCGACGCCTGCGCGCCGGGCTGGGACGGAGCAGACGACGCGCTGGTGCTCGGCGCCGGCGGCTCCTCGCGCGCCGTGGTGTTCGGATTGCTCGACCGCGGCATCAAGCATGTGCACCTCGTCAACCGCACGATCGACCGCGCGCGCGCGCTGGCCGATCAGTTCGGCGCCGCCGTTCATCCCGTCGCGTGGGATGCGATCGGCGATCTGCTGCCGCGCGTCGGCCTCCTGGTCAACACTACCTCGCTCGGCATGCGCGGCCAGCCTGCGCTGGAGATCGACATCGGCCGGCTGCCGTCGCATGCCGTCGTGGCCGATCTCGTCTACGTGCCGCTGCGCACGCCGCTGTTGTCGGCGGCGCAGGCGCGCGGGTTACGCAGCGCAGATGGGCTCGGCATGCTGCTGCACCAGGCGGTGCGTGGGTTTGAATTGTGGTTCGGACAGCGCCCCGACGTGACGCCGGAGCTTCGCGCGCTGGTCGAGGCCGATCTTACAAAGGTCTGAGCGGGAATGTCGCCTGCCAAAATGATCGCAGTCGCGAAGCAGTCGGCGGATGGTTCGGTGGAAACGTCGGCCGCGATCAAATCGCCAGCACGTGATCGTCGATCTCGGCAATGGTGTTGACGCCGCACAATCCCATGGTGACGTTGAGCTCGTTGCGGATAATGTCGATCGCCTTGGCGACGCCGGCCTGGCCGCCGGCACCCAATCCGTAGGCGTAGGCGCGGCCGATCATGCAGGACCTTGCGCCGAGCGCCAGTGCGCGCATCACATCCTGGCCGGAGCGGATACCGCCGTCGAACATGACCTCCATCTTCGAGCCGATCGTATCGACGATCTCCGGCAGCGCCTCGATCGTCGACGGTGCGCCGTCGAGCTGACGGCCGCCATGGTTGGAGACGACGATCGCCTGGGCGCCGATCTTGCACGCTTGCTCGGCGTCCTCGACGTCGAGGATGCCTTTCAGCACGAGCTTGCCCGGCCAGATGCTGCGGATCCAGTCGAGATCCTTCCAGCTCAAAGAAGTGTCGAACTGCGAGCCGATCCATTCCGACAGGCGGTTGAGGTCGTCGGCATTTTTGATATGGCCCGCGATATTGCCGAAGGTGCGGCGCTTGCCGCGCAGCACGCCGGCGACCCAAGCCGGCCTGATCACGAAATCGAACAGTTTCGACAACGACCATTCCGGCGGCACCGTCATGCCGTTCTTGATGTCCTGGTGGCGCTGGCCAATCACCTGCAGGTCGACGGTCAGCACCAGCGCGCTGCATTTGGCGGCGATCGCACGCTCGATCAGCGATTTGATGAAGCCGCGGTCCTTCATCACGTAAAGCTGGAACCAGAACGGCTTGTCGACCGCGGCCGCGATATCCTCAATCGAGCAGATCGACATCGTGCTTTGGGTAAAGGGAATGCCTGCGGCCTGTGCGGCGCGGCAGGCATGGATCTCGCCATCGCCATGCTGCATGCCCAATAGTCCAACCGGGGCGAGGATCAGCGGCAACGCCGAGGGCTCACCGAGGATCGTGGTGGACAGATCGCGCCTGGAGACGTCGACCAGGATGCGTTGGCGAAACTTGATTTGTTGCAGGTCGGCCCGGTTGGCGCGCAGCGTTTGCTCGGAATAAGAGCCGCGATCCGCATAGTCGAAGAACGCTTTTGGCACGTTGCGCTTGTGAAGTAGCCGCAGATCCTCGATGCAGGTGATGTGCTTCATAAGAGAGTTCCCGGCCCTTCTTGTATTTGCGGCTTTGACATTTCATCTAGCACGGCAGGACCAGCCGCAAAATTGCCGGACGGAACCGGCCAGCTAGGAGGTATCCATGACGGGATCACATTCCGGCGCGAAGCGCGCCAGGGTATCCGAAACCAAAGAAGCGGAAACCAGGCGTGCCGAAAAGCGCCGGCTCGATGAGGCGCTGGAGGAGGGGCTGGAGGAGACCTTTCCGGGCTCCGATCCCGTCAACGTCACCCAGCCACCACCCTCGAAAGGCGACCATCACATCAAGCGCAAAGATTAGTGCGAACGGCCTCCCGGTGTTCGATTTTGGACATAATTCCTGAGATAACAATAGCCTGGCGAATCGCTGCGGGCGCGATACCGGCAATGATTCATCATATTTTTTGAAACCATCTTGGGGTCAAAGGCTCTATAATCATCGCCGTCATGCCATCGATGGCGGGCTTCGCGGGTTCTTGCTGGACGCTGGAAACCCTTGAAAGCTGTTGGGGGGTACATGAACCGCAAATATTTCGGTACCGATGGGATTCGGGGCCGTGCCAACGGCCTGATCACCCCGGAGCTCGCGCTCAAGGTTGGCCAGGCGGCCGGACTGGTGTTTCAGCGCGGCGAGCATCGCCATCGGGTCGTGATCGGCAAGGATACGCGGTTGTCCGGCTACATGATCGAATACGCGATGGTGGCCGGCTTCACCTCGGTCGGCATGGATGTGCTGCTGCTCGGTCCGATGCCGACGCCGGCGGTCGCGATGCTGACCAAGTCGATGCGCGCCGATCTCGGCGTGATGATCTCCGCCTCGCACAATCTGTTCGAGGACAATGGCATCAAATTGTTCGGCCCGCAGGGTTTCAAATTGTCGGACGATGTCGAAAAGCAGATCGAGCAGTTGCTCGATGAATCGCTCGACAAGCGGCTGGCGCAGAGCGCGAGCCTCGGGCGCGCCCGTCGCATCGACGGTGTACATGATCGCTACATCGAATTCGCCAAGCGCACGCTGCCGCGCGAGCTCTCGCTCGACGGCCTGCGCGTGGTGATCGATTGCGCCAACGGCGCGGCCTACAAAGTGGTTCCGGAAGCGCTATGGGAGCTCGGCGCCGACGTGGTTTCGATGGGGGTCGAACCCGACGGTTTCAACATCAACAAGGAATGCGGATCGACCTCACCGGAAGCGCTCTGCCGCAAGGTGCGGGAGATGCGCGCCGACATAGGCATCGCGCTCGACGGCGATGCCGATCGCGTTATCCTGGTCGACGAGCGCGGCCATGTGGTCGATGGCGACCAGTTGCTCGCGGTGATCGCGCAAAGCTGGAAGGAAGATGGCCGCCTGTCCAAGCCCGGCATCGTCGCCACCGTGATGTCGAATCTCGGCCTCGAGCGTTTCCTCGAAGGGCAGGGCATCGAACTCGTGCGTACGCCAGTCGGCGACCGCTATGTGCTCGAGCAGATGCTGAGCCGCGGCTATAATCTTGGCGGCGAACCCTCCGGCCACATCATCCTTTCCGACTACACCACCACGGGCGACGGCTTCGTCGCGGCGCTGCAGGTGCTAGCGGTGGTGCAAAAGCTTCGCCGTCCGGTATCGGAAGTCTGTCATCGTTTCGATCCGTTGCCGCAGATCCTGAAGAACGTACGTTATCGCAGCGGCAAGCCGCTCGATAACGCCGGCGTCAAATCGGCGATCGTGGACGGTGAAAAGCGGCTCAACGGTCATGGCCGATTGCTGGTCCGCTCGTCCGGGACCGAGCCCGTGATCCGTGTCATGGGCGAGGGTGACGATCGTATCCTGGTCGAGGAAGTGGTCGATCACATCGTCTCGGCGCTGGGCGAGGCTGCAACCGCAGCCTGATCACGCTCCGGCGGGGCGCCTGAGCGGATCGCAGCCATCAGCTATTGATGCTTCTCGGCACAGCGCGGGAATCTTAAGACATTTGCGCCTTGCGAATCTGCCTGGCGATTTCTGCCTGGAAGTGATCCGTGAACAAGCCTGTGGTCATCTTCCGAGGAAGCACTGGCTGAACCGGTCGTCGTGCCTGACGTGAGCGCTGTCTTTGCCGCGAGCACCGCCGCGGGACCCGCCTGCATCGTACTCGCCGGAATCAGCTTCTCGCACTTCCTCAACGACACCATGCGGTCGTTGATTGCCTCGATCTATCCGATCCTGAAGGACAGCTGTGCGATTTCACCCAGATCGGCATGGTCACGCTGGCATTCCAGTTCATCGGCTCGGAATGATTTCCGGCATGCCAAGGACTGCACACCAGAATGAAGTGTGCGGGGGCGGGCTCGCGTTTTCCGTCTCTAATCAACACATCGTTAGCGATTGTGACAGCGCTACGGTTTTTGTGCGTCCGGATTTTTCGCCGGCGCGCGACGATGATCAGGAATTATCAACCTTAATAATTAGGGTTAAGCGCCGCTTAAGTATTTGATGGCATCGTCCGGCCGTGAGTTTTGATGTGAGGCCTCCGTTGTTTTGCCTCACCGGACAAAAGGACGAAGCCAATGCGTAGCGTTAAGTTCCTCGTTGCCGCTGGAGCGGCATCCCTGCTGTCGTCGGCGGCGTTCGCGGCCGACATGCCCATCATGCCGCCTCCGAGCTACGCTCCGCCTCCAGTGCAGGATTTCGGTGGTTGGTATCTGCGCGGCGACATCGGCTTCAGCAATCAGAATGTGAAGAGCCTCAAGCTGGATAATCCGGCACAGTACTCAGGTCTTTCCAGCTTCAATCAAACCACGAATTTCGATGCAGCAGGCACCTACCAGATCGGTGTCGGCTATCAATTCAACAACTGGTTCCGTGCGGACATCACCGGGCAATATCGAGGCAGTGCCAACTTCAAGGGTACTGATCTCACAAGCTTCCCCTGGGGCGGCGCAACAGCGAACGGTATCGACAACTATAGCGCCAGCAAATCCGAATTGCTGTTCCTGGCCAATGCGTATGCCGACCTGGGCACATGGTGGTGCGTGACCCCGTTCATCGGTGCTGGCGTGGGCACCGCCCGTGTCTCGATTAATGGCTTTACCGATACCGGCGTCACGAACGCAAACTTCACCGTCGGCCCTCCGGCCGTGCCGGTCGTAAGTGGTCCTCCCGTTGCAAGCTTTGCGAGCGCTGGGTCCGCCTCGCAATGGAATTTTGCGTGGGCTCTTCACGCGGGCCTGGCCTACAGGGTCACGCCGAACGTCACGCTCGAACTCGCCTACAGTTATGTCAATCTCGGCGATGGCGTTACCGGCGTTGCGTCGACCTTCGATGGTTCGTCCGGTGGGCACGTGTTCAAGTTCAACAACATCACCTCGAACGATGTGAAGCTCGGCGTGCGCTGGAACTTCGACACCCCGCAGGTTTACGCACCGCCGCCGTTGGTTACCAAGGGCTGATCGAGCGGCTCACAACCTGATGCCGGTAACGGCGCGGGATTTTCCCGCGCCGTTTTGTTTTGCGCGCGAGCATTTCCAGGCGACGAAAAACACGATTGAACGCGCGCCGCGCAACGATTGGTTAAGGTTAACAGGCGATGATCGTCGCAAGTTCAGAGTGTCGATCGGAGCGTTGCAATGCGTAGGTTTTTCCTGTTGGCGATAGTGCTCGGTGCGGCAAGCGGCGCCCAGGCGGCCGATATGCCCGATTTCCTCCGCGGCTCGCTGCTTCCTAGCCCCGCGCCGGGCGTGAATTGGCAGGGTTTCTATGTCGGCGGCCAAGCCGGCTACGGCTCGTCCGACGAGAACTTCAACGGCTCAACGAACAACATGATTGCGGCTTTGGTCGCCAACAACGTCATCCAGCAGACGGGCGTAGCGAACTGGAATCTCAATCTTGGAAAAGAGTCGAGCCGGACCACCGGCTTCGGCGGCTTCACGGGATACAATTGGCAGTGGGACGACGTTGTTCTCGGTCTCGAAGCGTCGTATCTGCACGGATCGTTCGGCGGAATGGCGAGCGCTAGCGAAGGACCACTCATCTTCGGTCCGCTTTCTGACAATGCCTATCATGCGGTTGGCGCGACATCGACTTCGGCAATCAATATCACGGACATGGCGACATTCAGAGGGCGCGCGGCTTACGCCTATGGAAGTTTTCTGCCATACATGTTCGGCGGGCTGGCGCTGGGGAATGCCAATATTTCCCAGTCCGCTACCGTTACCGACCGTTACGCGTTCACCTTCGCCGGAGCGCAGTCATCGTGTTCGACGGCGGGAACGTACTGTCCTGCGCCGTTGACTTCGACGAATGCCCTGCACAACCATCTGGTCTATGGCTATACCGGCGGCCTCGGCGTCGATGTCAATCTGATCGGCGGCCTGTTCATGAGAGCCGAGTGGGAATATGTCCGCTTCGCAGCCAGCACCGATACCAGCATCAATACCGTGCGCGCGGGCCTCGGCTACAAGTTCTAAACAGGCTCCTGCCGGCCGATCTTGACGCGGCGTGACGCGAGGGGTCCGGTGCTGTTCCTGAAAGCGGAACGGCATCCTTGATCAAGATTCACGGCAACAGCAATTCAGGCAATTGCCTGAAGGTGAAATGGGTCTGCGACCGGCTTGCGCTGCCGTATGATTGGATCGAGGTCGATACGCTCAAGGGCGAGACGCGCACCGCGCAATTCCTTGAATCGCGTCGGCGAGCAAATGGTGCAATAGGCGGTTGCAGAAGCGCGAACGAAAGGTTGCAAGCTGGTCGAACTATTGACGCATAACACCCGCGTCGATGCGCAGCGCTTTTATGCAAGGCTCGGCTTCAAGGCGAGCCACGTCGGGATGACCGTCCGATTTTGATGCAGTTGTGATCGTCAGGGTTGCGTGTGCGGTGGACGATGCGGGCAAGTGGTCCTCGCTATCTGAACCGGTTAAGACGCGATAAACTACCAGACGCTCGGTAATTTTCCGCGAAGAACAATCGTCGGCAGGCTGACTTGTCCTTAAGGGGTTCGGCATTTCAAGGATCGCACGTGAAAAATTATTCGATTGTCAGGATCGGCCACGAATATGTCGTGCAGGCCGGTGCGCAGAGCGTGTTGAAAATCGCGAGCCGTCGACGTGCCGCCTGGCTCGTCAGCCGCGCAGTCGAACTGCTGGATGCAGAGCCGCATCCGCAGATGCGGCGGACGGCGACCGCCGTGCCATCAATCGAGCGTGATCCGTCCGAAGTTCCTTGACGATCAGGACCGATTCCCTTAAGCACCGCAGCGGGACATCTCCCCCCAACGGGAGGCTTGCTATCTGGAAGGATAGATCATGACTGCAGCGAAGCCCGCTTCGCGGCCCATTGTGCCGCATTTTTCTTCCGGCCCCTGTGCCAAGCGCCCCGGCTGGAACCCCCAAAATCTCAAAGACGCCGCCCTCGGCCGCTCGCATCGCGCGAAAATCGGCAAGGCCAAGCTCAAGCGCGCGATCGAGCTGACACGCGAAGTGCTTGAAGTGCCGGCCGATTACAAGATCGGCATCGTGCCGGCGTCGGACACCGGCGCGGTCGAAATGGCGCTATGGTCGCTGCTCGGCGCGCGCCCGGTGACCACGATCGCCTGGGAGTCGTTCGGCGAAGGCTGGGTCAGCGACATCGTCAAGGAATTGAAGCTCAAGGATGTCACCAGGCTGCATGCCGGCTATGGCGAAATCCCGGACCTCACCAAAGCCGATCCTGCCTCCGACATCGTGTTCACCTGGAACGGCACCACCTCGGGGGTGCGCGTCCCCAACGCGGACTGGATCAGCGCCAGGCGCGAAGGCCTCGCGATCTGCGACGCCACTTCGGCTGCGTTCGCGCAGCAACTCGATTGGCCCAAGCTCGATGTGGTGACGTTCTCCTGGCAAAAGGCGCTCGGCGGCGAAGCCGCGCATGGCATGCTGGTGCTCTCACCCCGCGCGGTAGCGCGGCTGGAGAGCTACACACCGCCATGGCCGCTGCCGAAGATCTTCCGCATGACCAAGGGCGGCAAGCTCAACCAGGGCATCTTCGAAGGCGAGACCATCAACACGCCGTCGATGCTGTGCGTCGAGGACTATCTCGATGCGCTGCAATGGGGCAAGTCGATCGGCGGCCTCAAGGCCCTGATGGCGCGCGCCGACGCCAACACCAAGGTGCTCGCCGACTGGAAGGCGAGAACGCCGTGGATCGATTTCCTGGCCAAGGATCCCGCGATCCGCTCCAACACCTCGGTGTGCATGAAGGTGGTCGATCCCGCGATCACCTCGCTGACGCCGGATGCACAGGCGGAATTTTCCAAGAAGCTGGTCGCGCTGGTGGAAAAAGAAAATGCCGGTTACGACTTCGGGCACTACCGCGACGCGCCGGCAGGGCTGCGGATCTGGTGCGGCGCCACTGTGGAAGCATCCGACGTCGCGCTGCTGACGCAGTGGATCGACTGGGCCTTCGCTGAAGCCAAGTCCTCGCTCGCCAAGGCGGCATGATCTTTACTCAACCTCGCCCCGCTGTTGCGGGGAGAGGTCGCCGCGCTGTT
>JAGXAJ010000088.1 GCA_018971625.1 Pseudomonadota bacterium | reverse complement strand
CACTGCGCACCATGATCTCTCGACCTTTGGGTGTCAGAGGCGCATTCTTGTGAGTGTCCATTCGGTCCCCCTGCGAATCACTGGTTGTTTGGCAACATCAGCGTTCACGGCCGGGGCCGAATGGACAACCTCCTGAAAGTTCACAGCTAATTAACGGTCGGATGTCGTATCCAGTTGACCGGCCGCAGGCCTTGGAGGGAAATCCCGATCCTTCCAAAATCGTGATCCGAGCTGTTCAGTTGGCTGAAGTGGTCCGTGCTTTCTAGCATAGTGAATTAAAAATCATCTCTTTGGCCGGCGCGGATGATGGAAGTTGTTACGAAGAGGGGGACGCCGGATTGCACACGGCTAGCCCCGAGGCCGAAACCACCAATGCGGGCGCATTTTAGTGTTCAGGGGGCTTTCGCGAGTCGGCTCGCGAAATAGGCGATGGTCTTGGCGTAGACATCACTCTTGTTCCACTGCTGGATTACCGCAAAATTCGGACTACCGGGCTCAAATCCCTTGCCTCGCTGCCAGCCGTGACTGGCGAAATAGTTCGCCGTCGATGCCAACACATCGGGAACACTGTGCAGGAGGTCGCGGCGGCCGTTGCCGTCAAAATCAATGGCATATTTCAGATATGACGATGGCATGAACTGGGTCTGGCCGATTTCGCCCGCCCAGGCCCCGCGCATGTCCGCTGGCGCGAGATCACCGCGCTCGATGAGGCGTAACGCGTCCATCAGCTCGGCCCGGAACTCGTCGGCGCGCCGGCAGTCGTAAGCAAGGGTTGCCAGTGAACGGATTGTCGGGAACTTTCCGTTGTTGGCGCCGAAATCGGTTTCCAGCCCCCAGATAGCGACGATGACCTCGCCCGGCACGCCATAGGCCTCCTCGATGCGAGATAGCACCGAGCCATATTGCTTGAGCATGTTACTGCCTCGCAAAAGGCGAGGGGGAACCATGCGGCCGGAAAACTGCTCGAAGGTTTGATTGAATACCGCCTGCGAACGATCGCGCGCGAGCACGTCCTTGTCCAACGTTACGCCGTTCAGGCCGGAAGTGATTGCGGCTTGGGAAATACCCTTGGCCGCGGCCTCCGTCTTGAAGTCCGCGAGCCATGCCTCGAACGTACCGGTGCCGCAAGTTGCGGCAATCGCGGAAACGGCCGGTGTCATGAATACGGCGCCGAGAGCCAAGGCCGGAATAAGAAAGCGACGGGTCAGCAGGGGACGCACCGGTTCGATTCGAAATGGATTGGCGGAATGCATGAATAGCATAAAATGTTTAGGGGAAACCGCGGCCAAAACAAGGCCCTGCCGCAAACGCCGGTGCTGGCAGGCCATGAGTGGCTGCCAACATCGACGTCCGGTCTATCTTAAAAGGCGATTGCAATCGACGTATAACGCTTGGACCAGTTATTCGGAAGAATCATAGAAGTTGGTACGTTGCTTGCGCGGCCAGGGCGGAAACAAGATTGACGGGAAATCCGCCGCGGAGCGGTGCTCGCGTATCGCGGGCGGATAGGGGTCGGTTTCGGATCGGGCGGGATCCGGAGTGACCACCTTGCGATAGAGATGCCAGGTGGCGTGGCCGAGCAGCGGGATCACGATCGCAAGGCCGAGGAAGAACGGTATCGTTCCCAGCACCAGCAGCGCTGCGACGATCAATCCCCATGCCGCCATCGGCACCGGGTTCCGCGCGACCGCGCGGAGCGACGTCGCCATGGCCTCGCCGGCGCTAACGTGACGGTCGAGCATCATCGGGAACGAGACCACGCTAACGCAGAACGCCACCACAGCGAACAGGAAACCGGCGCCGCAACCTGCTGCGATCAGCCACCAGCCTTGCGGTGTGGTCAGCACACGCGCGGCAAAGTCGGGAATTGCCGCCGCGGCTTCATAACCGAAGGCGGCGACGTAGATCGCCTGCCAGGTAGCGACCCAGGTCACGAACAGCGCCAGCAACAGCGCGCCGAGCGCAAGCATGGAGCCGAAAGACTGCGAACGCATCACCTCAAACGCACCCCATGCCGGTGTCGGTTCGCCGTGCTCGAGGCGGCGGCTGAGTTCATAAAGACCGAGAGCCGCGAACGGACCGATCAGGGCAAAGCCTGCCGCCAGAGGAAATAACAGCGGTAGGACCGAATAGCCAAGCACGATGCGCGCCAGCACCAGTCCTAGTATCGGATAGATCAGGCAGAGAATGATGGCGTGGCTGGGCACCGCCTTGAAATCCTCCCAGCCGAGGCGTAGGGCCTCGTTCAGGTCGGATATGCCAATGGTGCGGATTTCAGCCGCGTCTTTCGTCGGCTGAGCCATTAGCGAGACATCACTTAATGGAGTGGCCATGGTCGTATCTCCTTGTTACCGCGGCCGCTAGGTTCAGCGCCATTACTGGCCCAAACCAGGGCCGTGTGCGGAAACGATCACGATCAAGGCCAGACGCGAAGACAGGAAAGCAAAGCTGGCCATGTCGCGAACTGAACAACGAGAGTGTACTCCTATTAGACAGCGTCAGCGCTCACGCTTCGGTGAAGCACTGCCTTGTCGCATCACAAACACGAACGCCGTCATTCCAGCGTCATTTCGCGTGCCTCAATACTGGTTCCGGCGCTGCCGATGTATTGGCATGCGCATACCAGGCGAATAGGCTCCAGGTGATCAGCTCCGGCGCTATCGTCCGTCGGAAAATTGCAGTTAAGCCAGCATGCGATGAGTATTTTCGGAAAAATCATGGGCGCGATCTTCGGCAGCCATGCCAGCCGCGTCGCGCGCCTTTTTCCTTTTTAACATGGTTCAAGTCTCCAGATCTGCAAACTCCGGGTGCTTCTGCAGGTAATCGACCACAAATCCGCATCCGGCGATTACCTTCAAGCCGTCGGCGCGGATCATCTCCAGCGCTCCCTTGACCAGTTGCGAGGCGATGCCACGGCCGCGCAGGCTGCTCGGCGTCTCGGTGTGGGTGATGATAATGGCGCCCGGCGCCAGCCGGTAATTCGCGAACGCGACGCCACCTTCGACGTCATGCTCAAACCGGCGCAGCGATTTGTTGTCGCGGACCCGGTTCATATGGTTCTCACGTGAGCAGGTCCTGATATTCGGCGTGCTTCTCGATAAACGCCTTCACGAACGGGCACTGCGCAATCACTTTCAGCCCATCGGCCCGCACCTGATCGAGCGCGCCGCGGATCAATTTCGAACCGATGCCCTTGCCGCCGAGTTCGGGCGGAACCTCGGTATGGATGAAGGTAATGACATTGCCTTCAATCTTGTAGTAGGTGACGGCGAGGTGGTCCTCGACCGCCAGTTCATAGCGGTGATGCGCCTTGTTGTTGACGATGTCGCTCATCCGGTCACCACCTAATGAAAGAGGAGTAAAATGGCGTAAACACATTGGGATATCCGATCTCAGAGCGCTGGCGCTCGCGCGCTTGGACCAGGAACGGCAGGTGACGTTCAATATCCGGCGCAGGCACAGAATCCGTTGTCATTTCGACGGAGATCGATCGCAGGTGTACGCCCAGCAAACTATCGATGGATGCAAGCTTCACCACCTGAACCGTTTTGGCATCGCCGGGATTAGCGACGGTGACCAGGGTCGGCATTTGATCCGCGGCAAGCTCGCGTCGGCCACGTAGCTTCGGAAGGTCCTCGACATTTTTGATCTTGAATACCTGAGGAATAACGTCAAACGGAAAGTCCCTGTGTTCTCCCACTGCGCCGGATGCTAATAGCGCTACGAGGTTTTTTCCCGCCGGTAGCTCGATAAATACCGCTTGACCTTGTGCCGAACGGTGAAACGGCAATACCTCAGGAAGAATCCGAGGTTGACGCGTTAGACTTACTTCAATCACGCTCGAATGCGAGCGGATCTCTCCGCCGGCATCAATCTCCACTGTCATGCGGTAGCGATACGTGTAAGTCGGATATCTAAGCTTGTAGAGACCGACGACCACGACTAACGCCACGAGAACATATATAATCCGCATGATCTAATCTTTCCTATCCCGGCTGGCGCGAGATTGACGTACTTTCCATTAATCTTTGAGTGATTCTTCGAGCATGCCACGGATCGACCATGCTTCGCCATCGGCTGATCCCTTGATGTTGTCGATCTTCCAGCTACCGCCCTCGCGAACGAAATCATAGCGCACGACCTCGTCGGCGGGCGTCTTGCGCGGGGAATGGCCGGTAATGGTGACCGCGACGGCGGCCTTGTCGGCCTCGATTTTGTCCGGCGTAACCTTGAACGATTTCACGTCCGGCTCCTGCGAGTTGGTGACGGGATCGAAATCGACCGGACCGACGTCGCCCTTCGGCGTATGCGCATCGGCCTTCGCCCATAATGCGATCAGCGATTTCGACAGGTATTTTGTCTTCGCTGCCTTGTTCTCGATCACGAACGCCGCGCCGCCATCGCCCTTGCCCTTGGCCGCGCGGGTATAGATCGCGGTCAGGATGGTGACGGGATCGTTGGAGACAGCCGGTTCGGCGAGCGCAGCGCGCTCGATGTAGCCGGCCATCAGTCCGGCAATTGCGGTCGAAATCAGCGCGCGTCGGGTGATCATCATTGTCCTCAAGTCGTTACGTTACGTGTTGGGAATGCGAATGTGTCGCGCGACGGTGCCGATGCGTTCGATGGGAGGCGCCAATACCCCATTAACAAGCGCGCCTGAATCTGCTTGAATTTTCGCCAAGTTGAATTTTCTGGGCGCGAGGCTCCGGGAGAACCGGCCGATCGCGCAGCCATATCGGGAGGAAAATCTGTGAAGCTCATCTTGTCCCTGCTCGGCGTCGTGCTGCTGGTGGTTGCCGCCGTCTATTTCCTGATGCCGGCCGATCAATTGCCAGGCTTCTTTCCGGGGCACACCGCCGGGGACAGCCATATCCACACCAAGCACGGCATCGTTGCTGCGGCCGTGGGCGTGGTGTTGCTCGCGGCCGGTGCCCTTATGGGACAGCGGTAAAGGCCCGCGGTGAGCGAGGCCAACAACGCGCCGCGCGGCGGCATCAACCGGATGTCGCACCGGGTGATGAACCTGGCGCATCTGTTGACCCAGAACGCACGCCGGCATGGCGATCGCACCGGCTTCATCTGGGCGGATAGATCCCGGACCTGGCGCGAGATCAACAGCCACGTCTCGGCGCTGGCGGCGGCACTTGCCGCGCGCGGCATCGTCAAGGGCGATCGTATTCTCGTTCATTCCAGGAATTGCGACGAGATGTTCTGGTCGATGTTCGCGGCCTTTCGCCTCGGCGCGGTCTGGGTGCCGACCAATTTCCGGCTGATGCCGGATGAGGTGACCTATCTCGGCACGGCCTCCGGCGCCAAGGCGTTCCTGTGCCATGGCGATTTTCCCGATCACGCGGCCGCAGTGTCCGGGCCGGCGCTCGAATTCACCTGGCGGATCGGCGAGGGCGCGTTCGGCGAAACATCGCTCGGAGAGGCGATTAAGGCCAATGCGGGCACACGCGTCGACAACGTCGCGGTCAAATACGACGATCCCTGCTGGTTTTTCTTCACGTCCGGCACCACGGGCCGCTCCAAGGCCGCGGTACTGACCCACGGCCAGATGGCTTTTGTGATCACCAATCATTTGGCTGATCTGACGCCTGGCACCACGGAGCGGGATGCTACGCTGGTGGTGGCGCCGCTGTCCCATGGCGCGGGTATCCATCAGTTGGTGCAGACCGCGCGTGGTGTGCCGACGATCCTGCTGCCGACCGAAAGATTCGATATTGCGGAGGCGTTCCGGCTGATCGAGGCCCATCGTGTCAGCAACATCTTCACGGTGCCGACCATCCTGAAAATGATGGTCGAGCATCCCGCCGCCGACCGCTTCGATCATTCCTCGCTGCGCTATGTGATCTATGCCGGCGCGCCGATGTACCGCGAGGACCAAAAGGCCGCGCTGAAAAAACTTGGGCCCGTGCTGGTGCAGTATTTCGGACTTGGCGAGGTCACCGGCAACATCACCGTGTTGCCGACCGAATTGCACGATCGTGAGGATGGTCCGCAGGCACGGATCGGCACCTGCGGCTTTGAGCGCACGGGCATGCAGGTTTCCATCCAGGGCGACGACGGCCGCGAACTGAAACCCTTCGAGACCGGCGAGATCTGCGTGATCGGCCCCGCCGTGTTCGCGGGCTATTACGACAACCCCGATGCCAATGCGATGGCGTTTCGCGACGGCTGGTTTCGTACCGGCGATCTCGGTCACATGGATGAAGAGGGTTTTGTCTATATCACCGGCCGCGCGTCCGACATGTACATCTCTGGCGGCTCCAACATCTATCCGCGGGAGGTCGAGGAAAAAATCCTGACCCATCCCGGAATCGGCGAAGTCGCGGTGCTCGGCGTGCCCGATCCGGTCTGGGGCGAAGTCGGTATCGCGGTCTGCGTGCCGCGCGAAGGCGCTGGCTCCGTGACGGAAGCCGAGATGGCCGGCTTCCTGGCGCCAAAAGTGCCGCGCTACAAGATGCCAAAGCGTTTCTTCTTCTGGGACGCGCTGCCGAAGTCCGGCTACGGCAAGATCCCGAAGCGGCTGGTGCGCGACGAGCTGGAGGCGAGGGGTCTGCTCGATTTCCACGCGCCCAATAATCAACCGAAGACCAACTGAATGCGACGCGTCGAGCAGCCCGGGCCGCCTACACCGGAGCGCATCCAATGGGTGGAGGCGCGAGGCCGCGCGTTCGCCTTTACCTTGCCGGCTGGGGTGCCGCTGCTGGAAGCCGCGCGACGCGGCTTTGCCGAGGTGGGATTTACCGGCGGTACGCTGAACATCAAAAGCGGCGCGCTCGGCCCGTTCGCCTATGTGATGCCGGCGTTGTCCAAAACCGGCGAGAATGCCGCCTTCTACAGCGATATCTTTCGCCCTTCGGGCTTCACGCGGCTGAAGACGGCGACAATGACGTTTGGCGCGCGTGATAGTGCGCCATTCTTTCATTGTCATGGGCTGTGGACCGAGGCCGGCGGCCGTATCAATGGCGGCCATATCCTGCCCGAGGAGACCATGATCGCCGAGACCTTCGAGGCCGAAGCGTTCGGGATCGATGGCGCGGTGTTTGCCGCGGAGCCAGATCCGGAGACCAATTTCAAACTGTTCGGTCCCGTTGCGAATGCCACGACGGGCGTCCGGCAGCCCTGCCGCGCCTTCGCGCTGCGGCTGCGCCCGAACCAGGATTTTGCCGGCGCGCTGGAAACCTTCTGCCGCCAGCACGGCGTCTTCCGCGCCCGGATTCACGGCGGCGTCGGCAGCACCATTGGCGCGCGCTTCACAGACGGCCGCAGCGTGGTGCCGTTCGCAACTGAACTTCTGATCCGTTCCGGCGCGATCGCGCCCGGCGCCAATGGTTTGCTCGAAGCCGAACTCGACGTCGCGTTGGTCGATTATCTCGGCGGTCTCGCAGAGGGGCGGTTGTTGCGCGGCGACAATCCGGTGCTGATGACGATGGAGCTGGTGATTGAGGTGGTGAAGGAGGGCGGGACGACGTAGCCCTCCCTTGGGCAATAGCCTGCACTGCATCTAACCCACTGTCATTCCGGGACACGCCTCTTGGGCGTGGGCCCGGAATCCATAACCCCTGTGGCTATGTTTAGGCAGTGACTTTGTTTCGTGCTGAACACGAGCACTGGGCGTATGGATTCCGGGCCTGCGCTTCGCGCATCCCGGAATGACGAAGGAGAGGTCTTTCGTCGCGCGCCGTCCACGGCTCTGATCTTTCTAGATACGCGCTCGCGTTCTCGCGACAGCATTTGTCCGAGTTTTGCAAACAAGTTCCGCCCCAAAAAGGTAGAGGGCGCAGCGCGACCCTCAAGTGAGGGCGCAGGAAATGCCGGGCGCTCAGTGCACCCGCAGCCGCGCGTGTAGTGTAGAAAGCACGCGCGTTAGTCACCACAGGTCCACCGGAAACATCCGGCATTTCCTGCGCGATGGTTTTACGGTTTCCTTCGTGCTCTTCGCGGCGACCGGGCTTTGTTGTCACCGTCGCCGGCGTGATGCGAAGCATCACCGCCAACTTGACGCCAGCGTCGGGGCGTCCGAACCACACGACTTCGCCGTACGCTTCAACGTCCACCGCATCCCGCTCCAACGTTCGTGACGATGGCCAACGCCCCTCTTTTAGAAACAGGACGCGACATAAAAAGAGGTGATTTGCCTCGAAAGCAAAGCGGAAAATTTTTCGCGCAGAGGCTGGACACCCCAAATCACGCTGTAACGTCGGGACTTTTTTGCCGATCGGCGCACCGCCCAAACGCTCAGAATTGCGGGTACATCAGCGGCCGACGGCTATCATTCAGCCCGCTGTCAGGTTTCGCCAGCAGGCGTTTCCACGACCTCGCCATCTTCCTTGACGAACCGGCCGATGGCCGGACTCGGCAGGATCTCGAGCACGATCTCTGAAGGCCGGCACAGCCTGGTCCCCTTCGACGTCACCACGATCGGCCGGTTGATCAGGATCGGGTGCGCCAGCATCTGGTCGAGAAGCTGGTCGTCGGTCCATTTGGAATCGTCGAGCCCCAGCTCCTTGTAGGGCGTGCCTTTCTCGCGCAGCAGGGCGCGCACGGAGAGTCCCATCGCGGAGAGCAGTTCCTTCAGCTTTTCCCGCGACGGCGGCGTCTTGAGATATTCGATCACCGTCGGCTCGACGCCGCTTTGCCTGATCATGGCGAGCGTGTTGCGCGATGTGCCGCAGGAAGGGTTGTGATAGATCGTCACGCTCATGGCGATGTCTCCGTTTATTTCTTGTTTCGGGCGTCACGGTAGCTAGAGCCTCGTTCCGATGGAATCGGAACGAGGCTCTAGCTTTTTGTGCTGACGCGTTTTCTTTACGCGAACCGGTATCCACTTCGCTCGAAAACGCTCTAGCCCATCCATAGCGCAAGTCCGGCTGCGTTATCGCAATTTCCGCACGTGAATGTTGATATCGAGATCGATGTCGCTGACACACGATTGCGCCGTCTTGTGCGATCCGCCGGCGTGCCAGCGGCCGTCGCGTGCCCGCGCCTGGCTCACGCCTGCGAGCCGCAGGCATCGCCACTGCGGCAGGGAGCCTGAGCTTTCGCCGGCGAACTGCCAGGCTAGCACGACTTCCTCGCCATTCTTGTTGGTGCCGATGATGTGCGGACACAATTCGCGGTGACGGCCTTCATAGCGGCAGACCACCTGCTGTTCGCTCAGGATGGCGTCATAAAACAGGGCGTAGGTCGGGCTCGGCGCGCGTCGCTTCATTTATGTTCTTGTTTCGTTCACAATTCTGTGGCAGTAAGGTTGTGGAATTGGAGCGCCGCACTGTGCCGGTTGTGGGGTGAACGCGCATGGCAAGACGGAATAAGCCGATCGATATGCCGGCGCCGTATCTCCGGCGCATCTGGCTGGAGCAAACCTTGGTCACCAATCCCGAGGCCTATCCGTTCTGCCTGCCGTTTCTCGCCAAGGGCTTTGAACAGAGTTTCGATCACGCCATCACCATCATCGTCGGCGAGAACGGCGTCGGCAAATCGACGTTGCTCGAAGGCATCGCGGCGGTCGCGGGTTACGACCAGGCCGGCGGCGGCAAGGGATACATGCCGGTCGATCATTCCCGCGCGATCGACACCTCGGGCGCCGACCTTGCACAGGCGCTGCGCGCGGGTTGGCTGCCCAAGGTCACCACGGGCTGGTTCTTCCGGGCCGAGAGTTTTTTCTCGGTGGCGCGCTATCTGGACGACGTCGGCGGCGGCAGCGGACCTGATTTCCTGTCGCATTCGCACGGCGAGGGGTTTTTGCGGTTCTTCGAGGAGCGCTGTCAGCGCCAGGGCATCTACATGTTCGACGAACCGGAATCGGCCCTGTCGCCGAACCGCCAGATCGAATTTTTGAAACTGCTGCGGCGGATGGAAGAGAGCAGCCACTGCCAGGTGATCATGGCCACCCACTCGCCGATCCTGATGGCCTATCCCGGCGCCACGCTGCTGCGGCTTGCCAAATACGGGCTCGAGCCGGTGACGCTGTGGGCGACCGACCATTTCCGCGTGATGCGGGAGTTCTGCGCCGATCCCGCGGGGTTTGTCGAGGCGATGATGGAGGAGTGAGAGCAAAATCGTTCGTACTTAGGCGGTCAGGACTTCGCCGGATCGATGCGCTTCAAAATAAGATTGGTTTCGCGAATCATCACAGAAACATCCTCTTGGGTCGTTTTATTTTTTGTTTGCCACTCTTTAGCTTTAGCAAGTAACGTTTGGCACCCTCCAATAAACGATTGTCGCTCGGCCGCCGACCATTGGTTATAGTGTTTAGCAGCCAAGCTGGATAGCGCGCGACCTGCTTTGAAGGGGTAGTGTCGATTATCATCCTTGAAAATCTGCTTTAGCAGCAAGGCGAGCCCGGACTTAAATAGTGCAAAAGCCTCATCTGCCCGATCTATCCAAACGGCTTTTTCTAATTGGAATCTAGCATAGTAGTTATCAATTCTAATAGGATTTGGCCGAGTCTTTGACTTCTCCCTTGCGTAAGCGTTTGTAAATGCGATTTCTGCGCCTGCGAAATCTGACGCTATCGTTGATGCAATGGCTAGCTGCAGCCAGTAATCAGGATTGTTTCTGGTGTCTTCAATGGGGCGAATTTCGTTATAGTATTTAACAAGCATTTTTAGCTTATTTCGTGTCGAAAAAAGCGGCTCAATTACATTGTAGCGTATCAGATTATATTGTGCGTCACGGAATTCCGCATCGACATCACGATTGATAGTAGCTGTGTGATAGATGTCGGCCAAGCATTCGCTTATTGTCTCGTCATCAACAAAATTTTGAAGCATGAAGAGGCTTGTAACATTCGTTCGCGGACGAATAGATGAAGCGTCAACGATGACAAAATGTCGAATTTGTTCGGCATATTTGCGAAGGGTGTCGCGAACATTTTTCATCCCATAGAATGATTGCCAGTCGTTAATCCAAAAATTGTAACCCAATATGCTAACGATGAACGCTGTTGTGAAGAAACGTTTAGCATCGATATCGTCCCGAATGGGAGAGAGAAGGGAAGCAATTTCCGCGCGTACTTTTTCTGATTTCAAAATTTCCAGCAAAAGTCTGTAAAGAGATCGGTTGAGCGTATTGGAAATGAAGTCTCTTCGTTGAGCAGCCGCACGCCCAGCGAGCTCGGTACTCCAGAGGCCGCTAAAATTTGTTAGCTCCTCGAAATCGGTTATCTCCTGATCATCTAGGACGTCTAAAACTACTTCCGGAACAAGCGAAGAGGACAAATGTTCACGCAGTAGAGGCCGGACTATTTCATGGTTCGCGGAGCGCTCGGTGACAATCAGGACGTGGGTCAGAGGACGAAGACGAGCATAATTTCTAATAGCATCAAGATATTTTTGATATCCGTCAACTATCACACAAATTTTCTCTTTAACTCGAGACAGTCTATCTAGATCAGAATCTAGCTTTCGACCGTCTTGTACCCAATAGACTTGATAACCAGCAGCAATCAGCGCTTTTGCTACCTGAAACGCTGCAAATGTTTTACCCGACGCCAAGTCTCCCACAATGGCGAAGTCCCGTACGTCCCCTCGAATTATGGCTTCCGCTTTCGGTCCAATAAGTGTGCGAGGAATGTTAAAAGCAGTAGTTCCAACGACGTTCGCATTTGAAACGACTTCAGGAAAAGCTACGGCGCCATAAACAAGCTGTTCAAATATCTTGATCGTTATCGGTCTAGTTGCTTCGGTATTCTGTAGCTGGCTAAGCTCGGCAATAGAGTAATATACTGCCTGAGATTCTGATTTCTGGTACTGTTTCTTTGCGCCTTTGACGAGTTGGAAGAGTTCTTCAATTCCTCCAGCCTTCACTTTTCCGAATGGTTCAAGTGTCGCTATTTCGACCTCGTCGGCATCAGGTGAAATAAAGAAAATTGTTTTTGCTTGAAGAGTTGTCGTTAAAAGTAGTCTCGCTATGTCCAAGTCAGCGAGGCTATAACCGACGAAGATGATCGCACGAGAAACGCGAAGATCGTTAAGGAAAAATTGGCTCCAGTCTCGTTGCGATGCAAAATTTGACGTCGCATAACTGTAATCCGTTAGACGGAGATTCTCTGCGATTGTTTGCGGAGAGACGTTTTCTATCGACCCGTTGATATGGACGACTGCGCCATCAGGTACCTCGAACGCTTTTTCGTGCAACGTATATGCCGCTCGGCCGCGTGTGCTTTGACGGGAAAATTCGATCGCATTGTCATAGTTGGTTGTATAGATTCGACGCCAAGGCAGCTTGTAAAATTCAATCAAATCCTTAGCCACTTCGTGCACGGACAAAGCGCTCAACAGATAATCATAAAGCTTGGCGGAGCCTAATTTTTTAACGTAGAAATTTGAGATCTGCTCTAGGGGAAAAGATTTCTTAGTTCCAGTCTCAAGATGAAGCTGCGTTTTAAGCTTTTCTCCATTCGGTAGCGCAACACCCTCGGCATTTTTGCTTAGAAACGAAACGCCCGCACCGACAAAAAGGATGGCGCTGCCATCCAGAATGCTGTTCGTGATCGATGGGCTAATGGTTAAATGATCCACGTGCTACTCTGAGTATTAGCGATAAGTTTTCCTCTATTTGAAGTTACAAGCTTACGAATGAGTGTCAACTAGGCTGAGGCTTTGTTTCAGCGAAACGGTCGAACCTTGGCTGCTATTCGGCCGCCTCGCTCGCACTCCGCTTCTTCCGCCCCTCGTCCGCCTTCTTCAGCACCGGCGCCAAAAACTTGCCGGTGTAGCTGCGCGGCGCCTTGACGATGTCTTCGGGCGGGCCCCAGGCGACGATCTCGCCGCCGCCGTCGCCGCCTTCGGGTCCGAGGTCGATCACCCAGTCGGCGGTTTTTATCACTTCGAGATTGTGCTCGATCACCACAACCGTGTTGCCCTGAGACACGAGCTCGTGCAGCACTTCCAGCAGCTTCTTGACGTCGTGAAAGTGAAGACCCGTGGTCGGCTCGTCGAGAATGTAGAGCGTGCGGCCGGTGGCGCGTTTCGACAGTTCTTTCGCCAGCTTGACGCGCTGGGCTTCGCCGCCCGATAGCGTCGTGGCCTGCTGGCCGACATGGATATAGTCGAGGCCGACGCGGTGCAGCGTCTTGAAGGTCTCGCGCACGCGCGGCACCGCCTTGAAGAACTCGGCGGCTTCCTCGACCGTCATGTCCAGCACGTCGGCGATCGACTTGCCCTTGAACAGCACTTCCAGCGTCTCGCGATTGTAGCGCTTGCCCTTGCAGACATCGCAGGTGACGTAGACGTCGGGCAGGAAGTGCATCTCGATCTTGATGACGCCGTCGCCCTGACAGGCCTCGCAGCGGCCGCCCTTGACGTTGAAGGAGAACCGCCCGGGTTCGTAACCGCGCGCTTTCGCCTCGGGCAGGCCGGCGAACCATTCCCGGATCGGGGTGAAGGCGCCGGTATAGGTCGCCGGGTTGGAGCGCGGGGTGCGGCCGATCGGCGACTGGTCGATGTCGATGATCTTGTCGATATGCTCAAGGCCCTCGATGCGGTCGTGCGGCGCGGCGCCTTCGCTGGCATTGTTCAGCTTGCGCGCGATGGCACGATAAAGCGTGTCGATCAACAGCGTCGACTTGCCGCCGCCGGACACGCCGGTGACGCAGGTGAACAATCCCAGCGGGATTTCCGCCGAGATGTTCTTCAAATTATTGCCGCGCGCGTTGACCACCTTGATGGTGCGGCGATGGTTCGGCGGCCGGCGCTCCGGAATCTCCACCGACAGCTCGCCGGTGAGATATTTGCCGGTCAGCGATTTCGGATTGCGCATGATGTCGGCCGGCGTGCCTTGCGCGACGATGCTGCCGCCATGCATGCCAGCGCCGGGGCCGACGTCGACCACGTGGTCGGCGAGCCGGATCGCGTCCTCGTCATGCTCGACCACGATCACGGTATTGCCGAGATCGCGCAGCCGTTTCAGGGTTTCCAAGAGCCGCGCATTGTCGCGCTGGTGCAGGCCGATCGAGGGCTCGTCCAGCACATAGAGCACGCCGGTCAGGCCGGAACCGATCTGCGAGGCGAGCCGGATGCGCTGGCTTTCGCCGCCGGACAGCGTGCCCGAGGAGCGCGACAAGGTCAGGTAATTGAGGCCGACATCGAGCAGGAAGGAGAGCCGCTCGCGGATTTCCTTCAGCACCCGCGCGGCGATCTCGTTCTGCTGCGCGTTCAGCACCTTCGGCACGGTCTCGAACCATTCGCCGGCGCGGCGCACTGACAATTCTGAAATCTCGCCGATATGCTTGTCGCCAATCTTGACGCACAGCGCCTCCGGCTTCAGCCGGTAGCCATGGCAGGCTTCGCAGGGCACGTCGGAGAAATATTTTGCCAGTTCCTCGCGCGCCCACTCGCTCTCGGTCTCGCGATAGCGGCGGTTGATGTTGGTGATGACGCCCTCGAACGGCTTCTTGGTGTCGTAGGAGCGCACGCCGTCTTCATAGGAGAACTTGATCTCGTCGTCGCCGGAGCCGTGCAGGAGGGCGTTCTGCGTTTTCTTCGGCAGGTCCTTCCACTTGGTGTCGAGCGTGAACTTGTAGAACTTGCCGAGCGAGGTCAGCGTCTGCGCGTAATAGGGCGAGGACGACTTCGCCCACGGCGCGATCGCGCCCTTGCGCAAGGTCAGCTCCTTGTCGGGAATGACGAGATCCTCGTCGACATGCTGCTCGACGCCGAGGCCACCACAGGCCGGGCAGGCGCCATAGGGATTGTTGAAGGAAAACAGTCTGGGCTCGATTTCCGGAATGGTAAAACCCGAGACAGGGCAGGCGAATTTTTCCGAAAACAGAATCCGCTCGGGCCCGCTTTTGTCGTGGATCTTTGCCGTCTTCTTGTCTGGCTTCTTCTCATCACCATTGGCCGTGGGCGCGTCGGCATATTCGATCACCGCCAGGCCGTCGGCGAGCTTCAGTGCGGTCTCAAAGCTTTCCGCCAGTCGCTGGCCGATGTCCGAACGCACCACAATGCGGTCGACCACGACGTCGATGTCGTGCGGGAATTTCTTGTCAAGGCTGGGCGCTTGTGCAAGTTCATGGAAGGCGCCGTCGATCTTGATGCGCTGAAAGCCCTTCTTGAGGTATTCGGCGAGTTCCTTGCGGTACTCGCCCTTGCGGCCGCGCACTACCGGGGCCAACAGATAAAGTCTGCTGCCCTCCGGCAGCGCCAGCACGCGGTCGACCATCTGGGAGACGATCTGGCTTTCGATCGGCAGGCCGGTGGCGGGCGAATAGGGGACGCCAACACGCGCCCACAAAAGGCGCATGTAGTCGTGGATTTCGGTGACGGTGCCGACCGTCGAACGCGGGTTTTTCGAGGTGGTCTTCTGTTCGATCGAGATCGCCGGCGACAGGCCGTCGATCTGGTCGACGTCCGGCTTCTGCATCATCTCCAGGAACTGGCGCGCATAGGCCGATAGCGATTCGACGTAACGGCGCTGGCCCTCGGCATAGATAGTGTCGAACGCGAGCGAGGATTTGCCGGAGCCCGACAGGCCGGTGAATACCACGAGCTTGTCGCGTGGGATTTCCAGATCGATGTTCTTGAGATTGTGCTCGCGCGCCCCACGAATCGTGATCGCGCGCGTGCCGCTGCCGGTGTTTTGTTGGCGCTTCGCCTTGATCACTTCATCCATCGCCGGCCATCCCCAGGCGCGCAGATTTCAGGCGCGCAAAATAATTCAGGCGCGCCATCGGGAAAGATCCGCAAACGGACGCCAAGGGTGTGCGCTAGGAACGTAGGAAGAACGAGGACTGATTTCCAGTGCCGCGTGCACGCCATCAACGGTTTGTTGCGGCAGACGTTGCGGCCCAGTGGAAATGACAGCAGATGGCACAGGCGCAGCGCCATGCGTGGAAAAAACTGTACGCCAGTGCCTTTTCCGTTCCGATGGAATCCGAACGGGCTCGAGATTCTTGTTTTGACGCGTTTTACGCGAATCCGTATCCACTTCGCTGGAAAAACGCTCCAGATCCGCACAACAAAAAAGGCCGGCGCGAGGCCGGCCTTTCGAGGATCTCCGCGTAAGCCGAGATCAATGCCCCCCGTACTGGATATCAGTACCTCGCGACGACCGGGCCACCGAAACGGTAGTTCAGACGAACGGTGACGAGGTCGACGTCCTGGTGGGTGTTGTCGTAGCCAGCGGCTATACCACCGGGCGTGGTGAAGGCCACGTTCTGGTCGCCCATAAACAGATGGTCGTATTCTAGGGCAGCCGACCAGTTCGGGGCGAAGCCGTATTCGAT
>JAGXAJ010000087.1 GCA_018971625.1 Pseudomonadota bacterium | reverse complement strand
GGACATAGCCGTCTGAAGGACGGCGTCGCTTCCGTTCGCCTATGCCCGGGCATCCACGTCTTTGGGGCATGTGCCGTAAGCAAGACGTGGATGGCCGGGACAAAGCCCGGCCATGACGACTCTCTAGCAATGATCCCAAGTCGCCCTTTGAGAGAGCGTCTCGCATGCCGGCAAAAGAAAAACCCGGCTGAAATTTTCAGCCGGGTTCTAAATCAGGCGCGTGCGGTCAGCTCAGTCGCAAACCTCGACGCGACGGAAGCGCCATGCGTAACCATCCCAGAAGCGCTGGCGAACGAAGCGGCAGGGCGGTGGCGGGGCGTCTTCGACGTATACGGGGCCACCATAGGCCGGGCGGCTTGAAGCGATCGCGCCACCAACGATCGCGCCGCCGATGATTCCGCCGGCCACGGCGGCACCGAGGCCGCGCTGGGCGCTTGCAGGGGTTGTTGCCAGCGAACCGGCAGCAATGGTTGCGACCGCGGCGATGGCAACGAATGTCATCTTCATGTCTTGGGCTCTCCTGGACGGGCGCCTCATGTAGCGCCGGGTTTAAAGTGACTCATACGCGGTATTCGATCCTGGGGCGTCTCGCTGAAAAGCGCACAACAGTCAATCGAAAGTAAACGATGCAAGCCTTATCGGCTGAAAAAAAGGTTTTTTCAGGCCAGTTTTTGCGGGCATCCGCGGAAACGGATCGTTACCGCGAATGCCGGCATTAATTTAATGAAGGTGAACGGCCTCAATCGCACACCCTTACACGGCGCACCCGCCAGCCATAGCCGTCCCAGAAGCGCTGCCGCTGCCAATAGCATGGGCCGCCATAGGGCTCGGCGACATAGGCCGGGCCGTAATAGCCATAACCCGGGCCATAATAACCATAGCCCGGACCATAATAGTGCGGACCGGCCAGCGCGCCGCCGACAATAGCGCCGCCAATGATGCCGCCGGCGATCGCGGCGCCGACGCCGCGCTGGGCATGGGCCGGTGCGGGCGCCACGACGGCCGACACGGCCAAAGTGGAGACGGCAGCGAGCGCCATCAATATCTTCCTCATGGCTTCACCTCTCATGACAAGGACCGCGATAAAGTGGTCTGTGCGGCGAGGGTTCCACATTCCGCTTGAATGATCAATGAACGGAATCGCCTTAATTGACGACTAATAGCGGCCGACGCAGGCCGCTTCTGCGGCGCACAATGTCGCATCTCCTGACATTCGGATGAATGAACATTTCATGACAGCGACGACATTGCAGATCGCGGTCGTGGCCATTGTGCTGGCCTGTCTGCTGTGGATGGCGATGCGACCGGGCAGGAGCCGCGGAGCGCGCCGACCATCGAGCGGCAGTTCATGGTCGGCCGATGCCGCGTACGCTATCGGCGACAGCGGACAACATCATGGCTTGAGCGGCCATCATTCGGCATCAGACCTCTCAGGTCCTGCTGGCGATGGCGTGAGCGCCGGCGAAGCCGGAGGCGGGGATGGAGGCGGAGGTGGCCGCAGCGATTGAAGCAGCTTCCGCGCGCGAGCCCGAATTGCACTGATGCCTGTGCCGCAGTCGTTTTAGACTCGTTCCAGACTGATACGGGAGCAGTTTGGAATTGCTTGAAAGAGCGATTTTTCCTTTTGCATCCCGCCCTTGTCTTGAATATCGATGAGCCACCGTGTCATTGAAGAGTTGTGTCGTTTCATGATTGTTTGTTCCTGCAACGTCCTGACCGACCACGATGTCCGCAACGCGGTCAATGGCGCGGAAGACCTTCCCCGGAATGCCAAGCAGATCTACGGTTGCCTCGGTTGCAGTGCCGAATGCGGTCGCTGCGCGCGCACCCTCAAAACCATTATCGACGAGGCGCTAGGTGCTTGCGCCAAGGCCTGCTGCGCCGGCTGCCCGCACAGTGCTCTCCATGCGGACTCGCACAGCCCCCATTGATCTCCCGCTTGAAGCGACCTCCTGATTAACTCCTGAACCGTTGGATTCCGTAATCTTTTCCTGCTCTTGCGGCAGGGGTTGCGCTTGCCGATAATCTGCCTTAGAAACGTTCTAAATTAATCCCGAGACCGATTCCACGGCCTCAAAAACCGGAGCGTGCCATGCAGGGCGACCCAAAAGTCATCGATTACCTCAACAAGGGTCTGCGCAGCGAACTCACCGCTATCAACCAGTATTGGCTGCACTACCGGGTGCTGAACAATTGGGGCCTGTTGGAGATGGCCAAGGTCTGGCGCAAGGAGTCCATCGAGGAGATGGAGCACGCCGACAAGTTCACCGACCGCATTCTGTTCCTCGACGGCTTCCCCAACATGCAGGTGCTCGATCCCCTGAGGATCGGTCAGAACGTCAAGGAAATCATCGAATGCGATCTGGCTTCCGAGGTCGCCGCCCGCGCGCTGTACCAGGAAGCCGCCACCTATTGTCACGGCGTCAAGGACTATGTGTCGCGTGACCTGTTCGAGAAACTGATGAAGGACGAGGAACACCACATCGATTTCCTCGAAACCCAGCTCGATCTGATCCAGCGCATCGGGCTTGAACTGTATACCCAGAAGCATGTCGGCGGCCTCGAGGGCGAGGACTGAGCACGCCGCTCTGCCGGGGCACGAAGCCAATGTTGTCGCGATCGCGCGCTTGCAGCGATCACCATGCGCCATGGTGAGTGGCCTGCTTTAGCGTCGCCTGCGCGATGCAGGCTTCGGCTGCGGCGCGACATTGCTCCAGGCCTGGGTGAGCGCGCTTCGCAGCGTTGTCGCGCTGGCCTTCGCAAGCCGAACATTGGTGCTGCCATGTTTGCCCCAACCGCCCGGCACCGGACGGAAGATGTCGGGCTCGGCTTCGACCAGCACGGACTGCTGTTCCGGAGTCAGTTTCACCATTCCCCAGTTCGGGTCCGGATATCCCAGCGTCGCGAAGGTGCGCTTTCCCGCGCGGAAATCGGCATGGGCCTGATGCGCGCCCTCGACTGCGCCGGGAAGGCCGAGTGCGATCTTGCGAAAACGGCTTGCCGACATCGAACGCTCGATCGCGCGGAGCATCGCGCTACGGTGAACCTGCGGTCCATTCTATGACAGAATGAGGCGCGATGTCGGGTTTGATGCCGGCCGATCGTCCTTGGAGGGCGATCCGGGAAATTCGCCGGACGAAGAAGGAAATCATGTGCCGTAACATCAAGACGCTGTTCAATTTCGAGCCGCCGGCAACCGACGCGGAAATCCGCGCGTCCGCGCTGCAATTCGTCCGCAAGCTGTCCGGCTTCAATTCGCCGTCGCAGGCCAATGCCGAGGCGTTCAACCGTGCGGTGTCGGAAGTGGCCGACAGCGCCCACCGCTTGCTGGCCTCGCTACAGACCTCCGCGCCGGCGCGCGACCGCGAGGTCGAGGCCGAGAAAGCGCGCGAACGCTCGAGACTGCGGTTCGGGTAACGAGGCTCGATCGGATTCTACCGTGACATAACTCACGGTACGGCGGCGCGCTGGCGCGCATGATGGCCGGCAGATTCATCGCCCTCCAGAACGAGCAGCCCCCATGTATCTGCCCGTCCATCCTTCGACATCGTCGAAGCTGTTGTACGCACTCCGCTTGCCGATCTTGATTGATAACGGCACGATCGGAGCCGGCTCATGAATCCCGCAATTGGATTGAAGTGGAGCGCGGCGTTTTTCACGCTGTTCTGGATCCTCGGCATGCTGCTGTGGAGCGGCGAGTTCAGCCTCGCCAATGTCGTCATCACGACCATCAGCGGCGTCATCGCCGGCTATCTCTGGTATCGTATCATGCGCCGGGTCATCATCGGTCGCGGGGATTCGGCCTGACAAATTCGATCAGGTGACCGATCGGCCCGACGACGCCAACGACCAGACCCTAATCCGCAGGCGCGGGCACATCGATTCCATCAGCCGAATAGAGCCGGATCTTATTGCGCAGGGTACGTATCGACACCCCGAGCACGCGCGCGGCGCGGGTCCGGTTTCCTTCGCAGCGCGCAAGCGTTTGCAGCACCAGTTCGCGCTCGATCTCACCGACGGTGGATCCGATCAATAACGGCACGATCTGGTCTGGAGTGAGCGAGGACGCCGGCCTTGGCGGCGAGAAAACAGCGGACGTGAAAACAACGGACTCTTGAGACATCAACGCCTCCCGATCAACGCCCGCCCGAATCAAGGAGCGGAAACATCGAGAATGAACAACCCCGATCTCGACGCTGGGCGGAGTCGGTTAACAAAATCCTAACGCGCGCCTGATGCGCTAAAATGCCCTGCTGGCGACACCAAATCGCCCGATAGCTGCGGCGCGTCCGCGGAATAGCCATGGCATTTTCAAGGCTCGAGCGAATGGCCGCGATAGGGCTGCTCGCGTTTGAATGGCGCGTGACCTTGCGAAGCCAACGGGGCGCCGAGCGCGCTCGGCTATTTCTGTCCGAGGCAGCTCGGATAGGGCGGGGCTTCACCGGCAACGATGGCACAGAAGCGGATCGGCATCAGCGCATGCAGCCGCTCCTGCCATTTCGCGTCATCGATCGCAGGCGCCGTTGTCTGCGTCGGCCCGCGCTCGGCCCATTGCACGGTGTAGCCGTCGGCACTGCCCTTGACCACGACCAGCAGCACCATCTCGCTGTGGCCATCGGCGCTGGAATTGACCTTGCCGCAGGCAAGTACGACCACGAACGCATCCTGGTCGCCGAGTTTTGTCGCGCCAAGGTCTTTGGCTGCGAAGGTTTCCGGACAGGCATTCTTGAAGCCGCCGCCGATGGCGCTGGCAAAACCCTGCGGCGTGAATTGCGTAAGTCCCTTGACGCCGGTGACCGTCATCATCTGCGTCCAATGTTCGGTCGTTTCACCCTTCGGCACCGCCTCGCGAATATAGTTCCGTCCCCTGGTTCGCTCGAACACTGTCACAAAGTCTTGCGGCATCGCGAACCGCACCAGTTGCCCGAAGATCGGCGAGATCACGGTGACCGATGCCGGTCGGTCGCCTTTCGGCGCAGGGTCTTCGGCACGCGAAGGCTGCGCCGAAGCCACGAGCCAGCTTGCCGCGACGGCGGCAGCGAATTTCGTCAGCGTGGAATTCATCGAAGGCCGGCCCACCATCATCAACATTCGCCGCAGACTATACGAGACAATGCGAGTGGCAAATGGATCGATGAAAGAAGGGTGGGCGATGTGCCCACCCTTAATTCTCCGAAAAAGGCAATTCTCCGAAAAAGGCGCCTATCCTCAGAACGCGCAGCCACCTTCGTGCAGCATGTGGTCCTTGACGTCGAGCGCGGCGAGGAAGGTCGGTACCGTCTCGCTGACGACGCTGTAGTTGGATGGCCACGGCGCGGTCGGGATGGTCTCGTCCCAGATCTGGCAGAACCCGTTGTCATGCCAGCGGATCAGATGATAGTCGGCCTTCGCCGAGCTGGTCGCGGCAACCGCGGTGAATGCAAGGGCGGCGACAGCACAAGGCGTTGAAATAGGGCGCATGGTGTAATGGCTCCTGTGGGAAATATCGATTCCGTTCCGCAAGCAAAATCTGCGGCAAGGCCGGGATCGGGGATATCCCGGACATGGAGTGAGTGTCGCGCGCCGCGAAACTGGTTCAAGCCGGATTGTGGTTAAGACGCGCTTCTTGGAATGACGATCTAATACCCGTCATGGCCGGGCTCCGTCCCGGCCATCCACGTCTTCCTTGCTCCCATCTCGACAAAGTGGATGCCCGGGACAGGCCGGGCATAACGACAGAAAAAATGCTCGCGCTGCTACGAGCTGATCGCCGCGTGGATGGCCTCGCAATGCCGCACCAGATTGGCTTGCGAAACCACGAACGCCTTCAGCGGCGTCGAAATTGGAAAGAAATAAATGTTGGCGATGAAGCCGTAGATTCCGGCGTCGATGCTGGAAGGCTTCTCGCCATGCACATAACCTTGCGGCGGAATCAGATCGGCCAGCACCCTGAGATCGGCGAGCCCTCGCGCATAGGCCTGCTCCGGCGCGTAGCGGCCGATGCCCTGGTAGAAATAACGCTGCGCGTTGTATTCCCGGGCCTTGTTCAGGCTGGCTTCGTCGATCTGGGGATGTTGCGCGATAATGCCGTCGCGAAACGCAGGAAAGAACCGGTCGTCCTTCCAGCGCGAATACGACATCACCCAATAGAGATCGTCCAGCATGCGGGTGACGAGGTGGTCGGTCATGCGCTGCGCCGGCGTCAGCGCAGCATCAAGGGTGAGGCGATATTTTTCGAGGCAATGCGCGATGATGGTCTCGCTGTCGCCGATGCTTTGGCCGTCATCGAGGATATAGGGCAACTGCCCGCGCGGCGCGGCGGAAGCGTCGAACAGATGCTGATGCGTGAACGGCAGGCCGGCGAGCTTCAGGAACGCGAACACCTTCAGCCCGTAGCCGTTATTGTCGGCGACGCCGAACAATTCAGGATAGGAGTAGAGGATCAGCATCGCTCATCCGTCCGCGCGTGACGCGACGGCGGGATTTGCAGTGCCGCTGGAGGCGCTACGCGTCGGCAGCAGTCCAAAGCCAATCATGCCGAGCGCCATGGCGACGACGAAGACCACGATCGGCAGGCTGAGCCCGGCGAGGTTGACCAGCGCGGGGCCCGGGCAGATGCCGACCAGCCCCCAGCCCAGACCAAACAGCACGGCGCCCGCCACCAATGGCATGTCGATGTCGCTGCGGGCGGGCCAGAGATTGCTGGATGCAAAGACCGGCGCGCCGCGGCGCCGCGCCAGCGCGAAACCGGTGGCGGCGACCGCGACCGCGCCGGCCATCACGAAAGCGAGCGTCGCATCCCACGCGCCGAACGCGTCCAGGAAGCCCTGCACTTTTTCGGGCTGGGTCATGCCGGAGATCAGCAGGCCGGCGCCGAACATCAGCCCGCAGCCGAAACAGGCAAGAAGCAGAGACATCGTGCTAACTCCCGAAGCCGTGGCGAACGACCGCTACCGTGACGATCGCCGTGCCCATGAAAATCAGGGTTACCGCGATCGAACGCACCGACAGCCGCGCGAATCCGCAGATGCCATGGCCCGACGTGCAACCGCTGCCCATGCGGCTGCCGAAACCGACCAGCAGACCGCCAACGGCTATTAGCGCCAGATTTGCCGACATCGCCGGTCTCGGCAGGGGGGCGCCTGCGAGCGAGGCGATCAGCGGCGCGGCCATCAGCCCGGCGACGAACGCCAGCCGCCAGGCCCGATCGCCAGGCTGCCACGCCAGCAGCCCGCCGAAAATGCCGCTGACGCCGGCGATCCGGCCGGTCAGCAGCATCAGGCCTGCGGTGGCGAGCCCGATCAGCGCGCCGCCGAGCAGTCCGGAAAGAGCGGTGAGATTATGCATGGTGATCGCAGCCTTTCCGTGATGATTTGCCCTGACCTCGGCAATTTTGTAGCACTCGCCATCGTGATCGGGCGATGCTAGAGCGTTTTCGAGCGAAGCATGCCCTCGGACTTGATCCGTGGGTGGATACCGGTTCGCGTAAAGAAAACGCGTCAAAACAAGAGTCTAGAGCCCCGTTCCGATTCCATCGGAACGGAAAAGGCGCTAGTAAATTTGATCGTTCCATAGGTTACCGATCCGCTTTGCCGGTCGCATTACGGGAGTTGTTGTTGATGTTCAGGGATTTCGAATGGCCCAAAGCCGAGCAAGAAGCTGACGAAGAACTGCTCCGCCACATTCGCGAACGCGGCTGCCACATCCTGACGGGCGGCGGTGACAAGGAAAACCCGCCTTACGCGTTTTCAGTCGGCCTGGCCCTGAATTACGCGCAAGCCGAGATTATCGTATTCGGACTGGAGCCATTGTATGCCGCCAGGGCCATCGACACCGTCTGCAGCAGGGCAACGTTTGGCAAGAAGTTTATCGATGGCGATATTGCTTCCGACGTTATCCGTGGCCGCAAGGTGTGTTTCGTCGAGGTGCCCGTGGTGTTCTACGATAAATATCTGGGAGCAGCGCTCTGGTTCTACCAGAATTGGCCCGAGCCGTTTCCCTGCCTTCAACTGGTGTGGTCGGACGGCGAGGGTCGATTTCCCTGGGAAGCGGGATTCGATGCGGCGCTGAGGAAAGATCAGCCGATCCTGCGCGCTGTTTCGTGATCCCGTTAGCCAATGCGTCCGCGCCCATGCGCGAGCCGAGCGGGTTCCGCATAGCCGTCATGTTTCCGGCGCGAACCCGGCGCATGCTATCTTGCGGAACAACCCGCTCGTTCCGGCTTATCGTAAACGGGCCAAAAATCGGGAGATTTCGATGAATCTGGCAAGGATGATATTGGCCGGCGCCATGCTTGCGGCCGTCCCTTCGGCGACCCTGGCTCAGCAACTATCGACGGGCACCGTCACCACCATCGATCGGATCAACGGAACCATCGCCGTTCGGCAGACGCAAAAGGACACGGTCGGCGCGAACGACGGGGGAGCAACCGAACAACAATTCAAGGCCGCGCCGGGTCTGCTGGACAGCGTGCACGCCGGCGACAAGGTCACGTTCTCCGCCAGCGAAATCGGCGGCAAGAACACCATCACGAAAATCAATCGGCAGTAGGGGCTGATCGCGCCGCCTGTACCCGTCATGGCCGGCCAAAAGCGCGAAGCGCGTCTTCGTGTTAAACGAGCCGGGCATCTACGTCTTGTGGCCTCGAAGGAGGAAAAACGTGGATGGCCGGGGTAGGCGAGCGGAAGCGACGCCGTCCTACAGACGGCTATGCCCGGCCAGACGATGAAATTCGTGGTCGAACGTTGCTTGATCCGCCCTACGCCTTCAAAGACGCCACGCCCTCGATCTCGATCAGCATCTTCGGATCGGCCAACGCCCGCACCACGCAGGTGGTCCGCGCCGGATACGGCGCCGGCCCGAATGCCTCGGCATAAAGCCTGTTCATCGTCGCGACATCCGGCGCGCGCGTCAGCAGCACATTGACCTTGACCAGATCGCGGAACGTCGCGCCGGCTTCGTCCAGCACGCGCGCGATGTTGGTGACGACGTTGGCGAACTGCGCCTCGAACGTGTCAGGCAACTCACGCCGGTGGTCGAAGCCGAGATGAACAACAGGTCGCCGACGTGGGCTGCAAAGAAAAGTGGCGAGGCTTTGATGCCGGGCGGAGGAGGGAAGTGCTGAATGGGCATCGAATCGCTCTTCGTGTTATTAGAAGCTAGCCCGCTATCGGTGTGGGTGCGTACGGTCCCAATTCCGCGATAAAGCGGCTCGCCTGGAGACGTGCTATATTGTATTGCACGCTGGCCGGGGAGATCCCCGCCCCCATGGCGCTAGCGAGGGGCATGCGTCGCGAGTTAGTGAGGATGAGCATTCCTGGTCTTCCCGAAGCTAAGTCCGACTTCACTCGCGATATGCCAACGAAAAACAGGCGTCGCTGTTCTTCGATTGCAGCAGCGGCTTCCGCAGCTGGGGTACCTTGTTCTGGCTGTCTCGGAAGAAGACCTTCAACACAGCCCGAAATTATTGTAACGGGCGCGCTGAGTCCTTTGCTCTTATGTAAGCTCATAATCCGCACATCCGCAATTTCTGAAGGGACCTCTGGCTGGCTGATCGCTTGCATAAGTTGAAAGAGCCATTCTTCTCGGTCGTTAGTGCCTAATTGTTGAAGCGTTCTAGCAGCAAGGTCGCGCAAATCCCGAATTGAATCATCTCCGGCTGGGAGAAGAGAATCGATGACAGCGGTTAGGTCTGGAAGGGCTTCCAATGCGTCAAGTTCAGTCATTACTTGATTGAACGCTGCAACAATATTCCCGGTATAAGGGATTTGTAGAGTTCCGCTGGCTACTTGATGCAGCGCTTGCCATGGAGTGAGGCCCGTGGCCTCGCAGTGTTCTCTCACCCGGCGATAACCGCTCGCGTTCCAATTGTTGCCATCCAGTCCAACTAGCCACCTTAGAGCCACGCGGTCTTCTCTATCGACGAATAGCTTGAGTATTGCGAAGCGGTGCTGCGCGGCAGCTGAGTCTAGCTCGGCTTCGGAATAATATGATCGAACTGGTATATTGCGACCTTGGAGCGCTTCATAGATGGGCGTCCCAATTACTCCTCTCTGCGCGAGGATCAAGATGTCACCTGGCGGAGTCCCAGCATCGACAATGTCGCGCACTAAGTCGGCGACACCAGTAACCTCATCTCCGAGGTTTTGATATTGGATGATCCGCACATCACCTGGCCCATTTTCTGCTCGAGGAGTTAGTTGCCTCGGGACTAGCCGCATTTGATTGTGGCTAATTAAACTGTTGGCCATATGGACGACAGTGGTCGGGCATCGACGACATTGGTCGAGTTGCAGGTCGTCCGCATTGGTGTTCACTATAATCCAATCTCGGATGCCCTCCGGATGGGCGTGCTTAAAGCTGTAGATAGATTAATCGTCGTCACCGACTATCGTAACGTCAGCAACTCCAGACAACAGATGAACTACACCTTGTTCGGCTTTGTTCAGATCTTGAAATTCGTCGACTAAGATATGCTGGAACTCTGTTCTCTCTGGCGCGCCAGGATTGGATCGCAAGTATTCATAGAGTTGTGGTATGACCTCACCAATCAACATGGCTTCATGAAATAAGAGCCACGATCGCAGGTCGGCCGCAAAGCTCGCATCAACGGCGGATTGGACATAACCAGGCTGCTCATGCTGGAGCCGTGCCCAAGCCGCTTCATATGCTCGCCTTAAGCGATCGACCGCTTTTTTTCCGCCGTGGGTGCCCATTAGATCAGAAATGAGAGGGGAGACTTCGTAATCATTCAACGGACGGGCAGTTCTTCCAGTCGCTTGCAGTACATGATTTCGCAAGAGCATCTTGAGCGAAAGGCTGTGAAGGGTAACGCCATTAAGGTTGTCGCAGCCGGGTACATTCATGCCTACTAGTTCGCGATGCAAATCCTCAGCGGCAACTCTGGTGAAAGTTACGGGTAATATAGAAGCTGGATTGACGCCTGCTTCCAACAGGCGCGCGACACGGCGTTTCATGGCGAAAGACTTGCCGGTCCCGGGTCCCGCGACAACTCGAATTCTGGGATTCACTGAAGCTGCTATTTGGAAGGCGGGTGTCCCGGCTGTTAGGCCGTCAAACCAAGTCATACGTTTAACTCGTGGTTGTGTAGCCACGTTGATCGGATTCACTCTATCCGAGGTAGTTCTCAAGTAAATCAACCTTATGATCTCACCATCGAAAATGTGTCGAAAACTGGCGTCCAAAGGGTGGCTCGCGAGCTCCCTTTCCCGCTTGACTTAGGACCCAAATCACTTGCCTATCCCGCCCCGTCTCGTGCCTCAGAGAGGGGCGTTGGCCATCGTCACGAACGTTGGGTGCGGGATGCGGTGGGCGCGGCTGCGTCGTCGCGCGTGTTTTGCGCGCGGACGAACGACGCGATCGCGTACGGCGAAGTCGTGTGGTCCTGACGCCCCGACGCTGGCGTCAAGTTTGCGGTAGACGGCCGGCCCTAACGGGCCCGACATGCTGCGCAGGCGATGGTGGCAAGAAAGCCCGGTCACCAGGGAGAGCGCGTTATAAGCCGTAAAACCATTGCGCAGGGAATGCCGGTGTGAGGCCGGTGAACCTGTGGCACGACCCCGGGCATTTTTTTGCCCGAAACCATGGGTGCATCGGACACCCGGCATTCCCCGCGCCTCTTCTTAGAGGTCGCGTCGCCCCTCTCTTGAGGTGGCCCGCGCCTCTTTGCTTTTAGGGCGGAGCTTTCTTGCAAAACCCGGACACGTCGTGTCGCGAGAACGAGAGCGCACATCTCGTCGTCCCGGCCTCCGAGCCGGGATCCATACGCCGTGTCGTCTCGTCTGATGCGGCGTGGCTGATGTTGCCTGAACTGGCTAGCGCCAGGGACTATGGGTCCCGGCTCGGAGGCTGGGACGACGAAAACGCTGTTTGACATTCGAATACGGAATTGCACGGAACCTCGCGCGGCGGAACAAAGCCGCTTGTTCCCGGCTTATCGCGGATGCTCTGAACTCGGAGGCTCCGATGAAACTGGCAAGGATAGTGTTGGCGGGCGCGATGCTTGTGGCTGCCCCTTCGATCACACTGGCGCAGCAATCTTCGACCGGGATGATCAGCATGATCAATCGGATCGACAACTTCATCGTGATCAGGCAGACGCCGAGCGGCACGGTCGGCGCGAGTGGCGGCGGGGCGACGGAACAGCAGTTTGCTGTGGCGGCGAATTTGCTGGATAGCGTGCACGCCGGCGACAAAGTCAAATTCGACTTCAATGACGCCAACGGCAAGAAGACGATCACGAAGATCGAGCGGGACAAGAATCTGTAGTTCGGCCGCCTCGGCAAAAGGGAGAGGCCGGGCTTTCGCCCGGCCTCTCTCGTTCGATCAATGCCGGATGATGGGGTGAAGACGCGCTTCGCGCTTTCGTCCGGGCGTGACGATGGTGATGAATAGCGGCTTTCGCCTCACAGCACCCGATTGCTCTCCTTCACCTTCTCGGCATCGAGATACACATTGCTGCCCATCTCCTTGAACTTGGCGCTCATCTGCGCCATGCCGTCCTCAATGATGCCGGAGATCGACGCGCCGACCGAAGCGGGATCGTTCAGCGTCGCGGCGTAGTCGCGGACGTCCTGGGTGATCTTCATCGAGCAGAACTTCGGGCCGCACATCGAGCAGAAGTGGGCTACCTTGTGGGCTTCCTTGGGCAGCGTCTCGTCGTGGAAGCTGCGCGCGGTCTCGGGGTCGAGGCCGAGGTTGAACTGGTCCTCCCAGCGGAAGTCGAAGCGGGCGCGCGACAGCGCGTCGTCGCGCAGTTGCGCAGCCGGATGGCCCTTGCCGAGATCGGCGGCATGCGCCGCGATCTTGTAGGTAACGACGCCGACCTTGACGTCGTCGCGGTTGGGCAGGCCGAGATGCTCCTTCGGCGTCACGTAGCAGAGCATCGCGCAGCCGAACCAGCCGATCATGGCGGCGCCAATGCCCGAGGTGATGTGGTCGTAACCGGGCGCGATGTCGGTGGTCAGTGGCCCCAAGGTATAGAACGGCGCCTCGCCGCATTCCCTAAGCTGCTTGTCCATGTTGATCTTGATCTTGTGCAGCGGCACGTGGCCGGGGCCCTCGATCATCACTTGGCAGCCTTTCTTCCAGGCGATCTGGGTCAGTTCGCCCAGCGTCTCCAGCTCGGCGAATTGCGCGCGGTCGTTGGCGTCGGCGATCGAGCCCGGCCGCAGGCCGTCGCCGAGCGAGAACGACACGTCGTATTTGCGCATCAGGTCGCAGATTTCCTCGAAGTGGGTGTAGAGGAAGCTTTCCTTGTGATGCGCCAGGCACCACTTCGCCATGATCGAACCGCCACGCGAGACGATGCCGGTGACGCGATTGGCGGTGAGATGGATGTAGGGCAGCCGCACGCCGGCGTGGATGGTGAAGTAATCGACGCCCTGTTCGCACTGCTCGATCAGGGTGTCCTTGTAGAGCTCCCAGGTCAGCTTGACCGGATCGCCGTCGCACTTTTCCAGCGCCTGGTAGATCGGCACGGTGCCGATCGGGATCGGCGCGTTGCGCAGGATCCATTCGCGGGTGGTGTGGATGTTGCGCCCCGTCGAGAGGTCCATCACGGTGTCGGCGCCCCAGCGGATCGCCCACACCATCTTGTCGACTTCCTCTTCCACGGAAGACGTCACCGCCGAGTTGCCGATATTGGCGTTGATCTTGGTCAGGAAGTTGCGGCCGATGATCATCGGCTCCAGTTCGCCGTGGTTGATGTTGCAGGGGATGATGGCGCGGCCGCGGGCGATTTCGCTGCGGACGAATTCCGGCGTCACGAAAGCGGGCACCGAGGCGCCAAAGCTTTCGCCGTCGGCGAGGGCTGCTTCCGCGCGCTCCAGTTGCTGCTTGCGGCCGAGGTTCTCGCGCGCCGCGACATAGACCATCTCCTTGGTGATGATCCCGGCGCGAGCGAATTCGAGCTGCGTGACCATCGGGGGGTGGCTAGGTCCGCGAGCCCACGCGACACCTCGTTCCCCTCCCCCTTGCGGGGAGGGGTTGGGGGTGGGGGTGGCCGCAGGCGAGGTTGCCGTTGTGGCCCCCCCACCCTGACCTTGAGAGCGAGCTTTGCTCGCCTCGGACCCCGCAGGGGGGGAGGGAACAGAGAGCGGGCCATCGAGGCCGCGCAGCGGCTTGTGGTGCGCGGTGAAGGCCTTTGCGGCATGCGAGGCGCCGACATTGCCGTTATCCTCGGGCTTGATATCGCGGCCCTGATATTCCTCGACGCCGCCGCGCTCCTTCACCCATTCGATGCGCGAGCGCTTCAGGCCGGCGTTGACATCGATCACGACGTTCGGGTCGGTATAGGGGCCGGAGGTGTCGTAAACCGGCACGTTCGGTTCGCCCGCGCCCTCGCTCAGGACGATCTCGCGCAGCGGCACGCGCAGGTCCGGCGCCTCGTCGGGCGTGACGAAGATCTTGCGCGAAGCGGGCAACGGGCCGGTGGTGACGGCAGGGCGGGTGGTGTCGGGATTGGAGCGGATGTTCATGACATATCCTCCGTGAAAGGGTGTCGTTTGTGTTCGTCATTCCGGCGTTGCGCCGAGAAGCCGCAGGCAAACCTCATGTTGAGGAGGCGCCGCTTCGGCGCCGTCTCGAACCATGGGCGACATGCCGCCATCCTTCGAGACGCGGCCAAGTGGCCGCTCCTCAGGATGAGGGCCTCACCTGGAGCAAATGTTGCGCTCGCAATGACGGCGGTTCGTAAATTCATGTCACGCGGCCTCCGCGTCCTGGCCGAGCCATTGTCTGACCCGTGCATCGGGGTCGGCATTCTGGGTGACGTCGCTGACGACGGCGATCGAGTCGGCGCCAGCCGCAAAGATCGCGGACGCCTGTTCGAACTTGATGCCGCCGATCGCAACCAGCGGGATGTTGCCGACCCGCTTCTTCCATTCGGTGATCCTGGGAATGCCCTGCGGCGCGAAGCGCATCGATTTCAGCGTGGTCGGAAAAATCGGGCCCAGCGCGATGTAGTCGGGTTTGGCGCGCAGCGCGGTCGCCAGTTCCTCGTCGTCATGGGTGGAGATGCCGAGCGAAAGCCTGGCTTCGCGGATCGCGCCGAGATCGGCATCGGCAAGGTCTTCCTGGCCGAGATGCAGATGTTTGGCGCCGGCCACGATCGCCGCCCGCCAGTAATCATTGACCACGAGTTTGGTCGCGGTGCCTTTCGTCACCTCCAACGCGTCGGTCACGATCTGCAAGGCTCCCGCGTCGTCGAGGTCCTTGGCGCGCAACTGTACCGTGCCGACGCCGAGCGCGGCGAGCCGCGCCACCCACGCGACGCTGTCGACAACGGGATAGAAGCGATCAGGATACGGCATGCCAGAACGGGGTCCCGATGACTGGAGTGGAGGGAGACGCAAAATCGCGGGCTTCCATCAGCCCGGCCTCGTGCGCGGTGCGCCCGGCCTCGACGGCCTGCCGGAAGGCATCGGCCATCGCGACCGGATCGGCGGCCTTGGCGATCGCGGTGTTGAGCAGTACCGCGTCGTAGCCGAGTTCGAGCGCGTGCGCCGCATGCGAGGGCGCGCCGAGGCCGGCATCGACCACCAGCGTGATGTCGGGCAGCCGATCGCGCAGCAGCCTAAGCGCGTCGCGGTTGATGATGCCCCTGGCACTGCCAATCGGTGCGGCCCACGGCATCACCACCTTGCAGCCGGCTTCCACCAGCCGCGTCGCGACGCTGAGGTCCTCGGTGCAATAGGGGAATACTTCAAAACCGTCCTTGATCAGGATGGTGGCGGCTTCGACCAGGCCCACGACATCGGGCTGCAGCGTGTCGTTGTCGGCGATTACCTCGAGCTTGACCCAGGGCGTGCCGAACAATTCGCGCGCCAGCTTTGCGGTGGTCACCGCCTCGCGCACGCTGCGGCAGCCCGCGGTGTTCGGCAGCACCGTGACGTCGAGTTCGCGGATCAGCGACCAGAACGCATCGCCGGTCTTGCCGCCGGCGGACTCGCGGCGCAACGACACCGTGACGATCTCGGCGCCGGACGCGCGGATCGCGGCCTGCATGATCGCCGGCGAGGGATACAGCGCGCTGCCGATCAACAAACGCGAGGAGAATGTCTTGCCGTAAAAGTTCAACATGGATGTCTCCGCTCAAAACTCCCTCCCCCCTTGCGGGTGTTCAGACCGGGGAGATGGTGGACGGGTGTTCGGAGACATCGTGGACACTTTCGACAGCGAATCAAGGAGGCTGTCGGATGCCATTCCACGAGGTGTCCCGGATGGACGCGAGATTGGAGTTTGTGATGCTGGCCTCGGAAGAAGGA
>JAGXAJ010000086.1 GCA_018971625.1 Pseudomonadota bacterium | reverse complement strand
GCCCGCTTCAAATCGCGCTGCAATGTCATCGGTGAGCGACAACACGCCTCAAGCACCTTGCGATCTTTCCTCGAAAGGCAGACTTCTCTTGCTTCGGGTATCATCCCGACCTTGAATCACGACTCACGTTCCAAGAAAAGCGGGTACTACCGCCGGCTTTCCCGAGGCCGAAGAGCATATCCTGACCACCGGCGATGGCGAGAAGGTCATCATTTGGTACGTTCCGGCAAAACCTGGGCATCCGGTGGTTTTGTTTTTCCTTGGTAACGGCGAAGTCCTGGCCGGACGCGTCAGCCGCTTTCGCGGCATCACCACTGATGGGACCGGGCTCGTTGCGTTGTCCTATCGTGGCTATGGCGGCTCGACCGGAAAGCCGAGCGAGCAGGGGCTGTTGAACGATGCGGCTGCGGCCTATGCATTTGCCGCGGAACGCTACAAGCCAGATCAGATTGTCGCTTGGGGGTTCTCGCTGGGGACCGGCGTCGCCGTTGCAGCGGCGGCCGACCATCCGGTCGGGAAGCTGATCCTGGAAGCGCCTTACACATCGATCGCGGATCTTGCGGCCTCGATGTTTCGAATCGTGCCGGTGCGTTGGCTGCTGCGCGACCAATTCCACTCTGACGAGCGGATCGTGCGGGTCACCGCGCCGCTGCTGATCATGCATGGCGAAAAGGATACCAGGATTTCGATTCGTTTTGCTGAACGACTGTTCGCGCTGGCCCGTGAGCCGAAGCAGTTCGTTCGGTTTCCCGAAGGCGGCCACGACAATCTCGACAATTACGGCGCGATCGAAAATTTCCGCCATTTTATCGATGCTTCGGGCGGCTGAATCGCTGCTATTGTGTTTCTGAGGCCCAGGTCTTGAGGATGCGACGATGAGCGAGCACCGCCCGATGCCCCGATCGTCCTGGCTCTTCCCGACATTGGCGGTGCTGCTGTTCGCGGCCGTGACTGCGGCGGGCTACATCTTCGAGCCCTCGGCGGGCGGGCTAATGTTCGCCGCCATACTGCTGGTCGTTCTGTTCGGCACCGTGTTCGCGGCGGTCCATCATGCGGAGGTGATTGCCGAACGGATCGGCGAGCCGTTTGGCACGCTGCTGTTGACGCTGTCGGTCACCATTATCGAGGTCGCGCTGATCGCGACCATCATGCTCGGCGCCAAGGCGGTGCCGACGCTGGCGCGCGACACGGTGTTTGCGGTTGTCATGATCGTGTGCAACGGTCTTGCCGGCATCTGCATTCTCGTCGGCGGACTGCGTTACCGCGAGCAGGATTTCAGGGTTTCCGGCGCCAACCTGTATCTTTCGATGCTGGCGGTGCTTGCCACCATTACGCTGGTGCTGCCGAACTACACGCTGACCACACCCGGGCCGTTTTACTCCGCAGCCCAACTCGGTTTCGTCAGCGTCGTCACGGTCATTCTCTATGGCGTGTTCCTCTATACCCAGACCATCCGGCATCGCGATTATTTCATTCGCGAAGCGGAAGGGACTTCCGATCATGCCGCGCCAGCCAGCGGCCCTGCGATGTTGCTGAGCGTCATGCTGTTGCTGGTCTCGCTGCTCGCGGTGGTCCTGCTGGCGAAAAAATTCTCGCTGGTGGTCGATGCCGGCGCCGCCCTGATCGGCGCGCCGTCGGCGTTCGCCGGCATTGTGGTGGCGTTGCTGATTCTGCTGCCGGAGAGCGTCGCCGCCATTGCCGCCGCGCGGAAGAATGATCTGCAGAAAAGCATCAATCTGGCGCTGGGCTCATCACTCGCGACCATCGGGCTGACGATTCCGGCGGTAGCGGTCGCCGCCTATACGCTGGAGAAGACGCTGGTCCTTGGCCTTGAGGATCGCGAGATCGTACTTCTGCTGTTAACATTCCTGCTCAGCATGCTCACCTTCGGCACCGGCCGCACCAATATCCTGTTCGGGCTGCTGCATATGGTGGTGTTCGCGGTGTTCGTGTTCTTGGTGTTCGTGCCGTAGTCGATCTTGTAACTGTCTTGCAGCCATCTCCGGGTTACCTTGGGGTTAACAACCATGCCTCTTGCCAAATCCGACGTTCAGATCGATACCGCCGAAGTCCGCGTCACCGAGTGGCGGCTGGCGCCGGGCAGCGCCACCGGCCATCACCATCCATGAGATGGACTACGTGATCGTGCCCGTGACCTCCGGAGAATTGACCATCGTGGCGCCGAACGGGGAACGGCCGAGGGCCCGGTTGGAGGCCGGCAAATCCTACTTCCGCAGGGCCGGCGTCGAGCACGACGTGCTCAACGGGAGCGCGGCCGAAATCGTGTTCCTGGAAGTCGAATTGAAACCATAACCGCTTCATTTACTTGCGTTTAACGAATTGCCACCGATCTGTCGCAGTTGATCCTTCAATGCGCCTCAAAGTTTCCGCATCCAATCGCCGGGAGTGGCCGGCATGCTGAAATACCTTTCCAAAATCACGACGGACATCTTGCCCTCGGTCGCTGCGACCATCATCGGGGCCTATATCGTCAATCACTACATCGCGACCAAGCCCGGAACCGAAGCGTCAGCGGCCGTTGCTGTGTCGCAAGCGACGCCCAAGAAGGTCGATGCGGCGGCTGCCACCGTTGACAACACGCCTGCGGCGGGTGTGCGGGCAAAAGGTATTTCCGAGAAGGCCATTTTCGAAAAACCCGTTGCCGAAAAGCCGGCCGAGAAATCGGCATCGGCGGAAAAACCCGCCCAAAAATCCAGCGAGAAAACCGTCGAGCCGGAAGACAAGCAGGCTGAGACGGCGAGCATTGCGGCCGAGTCCCGCCGTCATCCACCGCGCGAGAAGACGGCGATCAGGGTGATTCCGCTGACAGCGACCGCTCCGACGGCGCAACCGGCTGCGTCGGTTACCGCTCCGCCAGCGCCGACGGTTGAGGCTGCCATTATTCCGGACGAGCATCGCGATGCCAATGACCTGGCCCGTGCCGCGATTCAGCGGCTGCGTGGCGGCAGCGAGACGTCGCCGCGTGCGCAGGATACTATCCGTGTTCCCGATGCCGGTCCTGCGCCCCGTGTCGCATCGGTGCCGCAGGCACAGGTTCCGCAGGTGGCTGCGGTTCGGCCGTTGCCGCCACCGATCATGGTTTCGACGCCGCCGGCCGACAATTCGGGTCCGGGATCGTTGTCGACGCAGCCTTATTCGGCGACGGCGCTGGCCGATGATCCTCATCGGCCGATTCCCCCGGCTGACATTCCCCCGGCCGACATTCCGCCGGCCGCGCCGATCGAGTTGCGTGCCGAGCCGGTCGATGCGTCGGCGCAACCGCATACCAACGTGGCCGAAGACATGCTGCTGGCGGCGAAATCGGTGTTCCACGCGGTCTTGCCGCAATAGTTCAAGCTCGCCCGAATCGCTTCGGCGGCACCACGACAACGAGCATGAAAACGCGGGCCAGGAGCCCGCGTTTTCATATTCAATTCCCTTGAAGTCTTGTCTCGCGGGTCTTCGGCTCAGCGCGGTCCACGCCCGCCGCGGCCGCCGCCGGGACCGCCGCGCTCGGCGCCGCCCGGACCCGCGCCGAATACCGGCTTCGGTTTCATCGGCAGCAGGCCTTCGCGCTGTAACTTCTTGCGAGCGAGCTTGCGTGCGCGGCGCACGGCTTCAGCCTTTTCGCGGGCCTTCTTCTCGGAGGGTTTTTCATAATGACCGCGGAGCTTCATCTCGCGGAAAATACCCTCGCGCTGCATTTTCTTCTTCAGCGCCTTGAGGGCTTGATCGACATTGTTATCGCGGACGAGAACCTGCACGCGGCATCCTCTTTCAGTGATCGGATTGAAATTCTGGCAAAGCAAAGGGCCGGCGAAAGGCCTAGCCTTTAACCTTAAGCGCGCGGATGTATCAGACAAAGGCGCAATTGTCCACCTTAGGCCAATGCCATCGCACGTGCCCTGGATTGTCGGATTGACTTCCGATCAGCGGGCCTTTTCGGCGGCTCTTTCGGCAATCTTAGGCTGTGCGGCCTGTGTTTGGGACAGAACCTGGGTGATATGGCCCATTTTCCGACCCGGGCGCGGCGTCCCCTTGCCGTAGACGTGCACAGTGGCACCGGGCACGGTGAGCCAACGCTCGTAACCGTTGATCTCGTCCCCGATCAGATTGGTCATGGTAACGGAGCCATGGCGGACCGGTTTTCCGAGCGGCCAGCCGGCAATGGCGCGGATATGCTGCTCGAATTGCGAGATCGTGGCACCGTCCAACGTCCAGTGTCCGGAATTATGTACTCTCGGGGCGATCTCATTGACCAGGATTCTCGGGCCGCCATCACCTTTGACCACGAACAACTCGACCGCCAGCACGCCGACGTAGTTCAGCGCGGTGGCGATCTTCTCGGCCACGCCGCGCGCCTGTGCCGCCAGCGCATCGGAGATCGCCGCCGGCACCCGCGAGGTCTTGAGAATGTGGTCGCTGTGCTCGTTTTCGGTGACGTCGAAACATTCGACCTGGCCTTCGGCATTGCGCGCGGCGATCACCGAGATTTCGCGCTCGAAAGGAATGAAGGCCTCCAGGATCGCGGATCTGGTTCCAAGGTCTTCCCAGATCTGGTCGGTATCGTCGCCCTGGCGGATAATCGCCTGCCCCTTGCCGTCATAGCCGAAGCGGCGGGTCTTGAGTACCGCTGGCAAGCCAATCCTGGCAATCGCGACACGCAGCGAGGCCGCCGAGCTGACGTCGGCGTAATCGGCGGTGTCGATATCGAGCTGCCGGACGAAGTCTTTTTCGGCAAGACGGTCCTGCGTGGTTTCCAGGATCTTCCGGTTCGGCAGCACCGGACGCCGCGCCGCGAGGATCATGGCGGATGCCGCCGGCACGTTCTCGAACTCATAGGTGATGACATCGACATCAGCGGCGAACAGTTCCAGCGCCTCGACATCGGCATATTCCGCGCAGGTCGCGTTCAGCACCACGTCGAAGGCCGGTGAATCAGGGTCGGGCGAAAATACCCGGCAGCGCAGGCCAAGCCGTGCCGCCGCCATTGCCAGCATCCGGCCCAACTGGCCGCCGCCGAGAATGCCGATGGTGTCGCCGGGCTTCAGCTTCACCTGATGTACTGCAGTCACGCCGATTCCTCCGGGCGTTCGCCGACTGCTTCGGTCTGTTGCTTGCGCCAGGCCTCCAGCCGGCCCGATAGCGCAGGATCGTTGAGCGCCAGCACGCTGGCTGCGAGCAATGCCGCGTTGATGGCGCCGGGCTTGCCGATCGCCAGCGTCCCGACCGGAATTCCGGCCGGCATCTGCACGATGGAATAGAGCGAATCGATACCGGACAGCGCCTTGGATTCGATCGGAACGCCGAACACCGGCAACTCCGTCAGCGACGCCGTCATGCCGGGCAGATGCGCCGCACCTCCGGCGCCGGCGATAATGATCTTGAAGCCGGCCGCCTTGGCACCCTTGGCAAAGGCGAACAAGCGGTCCGGGGTGCGATGCGCCGAGATGATGTGCTTTTCGCTATCGACCCCGAGCGCAGTCAGGGTGTCGGCAACATGGCGCATGGTATCCCAGTCCGACTGGCTTCCCATGATGATGGCGATCGGGGCGGTCATGCGGTTAATTCTTTGCGGGAATCCAAAAGCATAGGCCGGATTATAGGACCGGCCCAAGGTTCGGCAAGCGTGGCAAGGGGTCTGGAATGGACTATTCTGTCTTGGTGAATCGCGGCAAGACTTTCAGACCGGTCATGACGAAGAAAACCAGGGCGCCTCCTTCGGGTACGGCCAAACGCTGCAAAACCGGCGGCAAGGCGCGCAAGGTTGCAGCGCCCCGCGGCACCCGGACCAAAGCCGCAATCAGGGCCATATCCGCATCGGCCCTCAAAAAGACTGCGCCCGACAGCGCCAAACCTGCCATTCGCCGCCTACGGGCCCAGTTGGCGCAGGCCCTGGCGCGGATCGACGAATTGCAGGCCTCCGCCGATACCGATTTTCTATTGGAAATTCCCAACCGGCGCGGCTTCGAGCGCGAGCTCCATCGCGCGATTTCCTTCATCAAGCGCTACCATGCCAGCGGCGCGCTGATCGTGCTCGATGTCGATCGCCTGAAACCGATCAACGACGCCTATGGACATGCCGCGGGCGATCGGGTGCTGAAAACCATTGTCGGTGAATTGCGCAGCCATGTGCGCGCCTCCGATGTGATCGGCCGGCTCGGTGGCGACGAGTTCGCGCTGTTGTTGTGGAATCTCAGCGAGACCGACGCCCGCGCCAAGGCGGCGCTGCTGGAGCAGGCGATCGACCGGCTTAGCTTCAGCTTTCACGGCCATACCATCACGGCAGGAGCGTCCGCGGGCATCGCTATTCTCGGGCCCCATGCGGAAGCCGGCAACGCCCTGGACGAGGCTGATCGCGCGATGTACGTGCGCAAGGCCCAGCGGCGGCATGAGACCTGACCGCAAGCGTTCCCACCGCGCGGCTAGAGCGCGCTCACAGCGCGCCCAAATCATCAGGCACGCTGCCGAATTTCCGCAATACCTGTGCGTCGCCGAATTCCCCAATCATCGGATCGCCGGTGCGGCTGAACGCGACCGCGCCGATACAGCCGGCGCTCCGCGATAACAGCTCGGCCCGCCGCAAGGCAGCGGACGAACTTTGGCATTCCTCGGCGCTGCCTGTAACTAGCGACCCGGCTTCGTCCTGCAGGAAGGGCAGTGCGACGTAATAGGTGACATCGGCCATATCTCTATCCCGGATTTGTTGCGTTTCCCGACAAGTCGCTTTCGGCGGGATTGAACAATCAGGCGGCGTTGCTGCCCGCGCGCGGCGCATCGGCCGGCGCGCAACCGGCAGCGATGGCGGTCTGCAATTCCTCCAGCTCCGCTTCGAGATATTCGTTCGCCATGATCAGCGCCTTGATAGTGGAGCGCAGATTGCCATTGCACATTGCGATTGCCTGGTCGCAGGCCTGCTCGTAACGGCTGTTCTCGGGCAGCGCAGAAAAATTGGACATCGCATGTTCTCCCGGTGCTTGAAGGCTACGAGAATGTTCTTCTTTTGTTCTTAAAAAGTCAAGGCTCTTCCCGCCGATATTCTGGCCGGCACGCATCGAACAAGTCTGTGTGCCGGAATTTCGCATCGGCAATCCGTCGATGCGGGCTTCGCCAAGGCTGGCGCGCCGTTCGACGATCACCGGAACGAAAACAAGTCTGTGCGCTTATCGCAGCTTGGCAGGCAATGAAAATAGCGGTTTGACATGGGTCCTCACGAGCATGGAAGACCCGTGGTTCTGATCGTTGAAGACGAATTGCTGTTGCGGATCGATGCGGCCGAGATGATCGAGGCGGCGGGCTTCGCGGTCGTCGAAGCCGCCAATGCCGACCAGGCGATCGAGGTGCTGGAAGCGCGTCGCGACATCACCGTGATTTTCACCGATATCCAGATGCCCGGTTCCATGGACGGCTTGAAACTCGCGCGCGCGGTCCGAGGCCGCTGGCCGCCGATCAAGATCATCGCCACTTCCGGCCGGCTCCATGTCGGGGAAATGGACTTGCCCGAAGGTGGACGCTTTCTGCCCAAACCCTACGGTCACGCAGAGGTTGCGCGCGTATTGCGTGAAGTGACGATCGGCGCGTGAGCGCGCGCCGATCGGTTCGCCAGCGGCTGAATTCAGGCGATGATATCCGGCGTGATCTGATCTTCGATGAAGGCGATGCGATCGCGCAGTTGCAGCTTGCGCTTCTTCAGCCGCTGCAGCCGCAGCAAATCCGGCGCGGGAGACTGATGCAGCGCATCGATCGCCGCATCGAGATCGCGGTGCTCCTGCTGCAGCCGCGCGAGTTCGTTCTCAAGTTCGCGCTCATCTTTGTCGGTCATGGTATGCGGGCGGCTGAAAACGCGATGAGGTTGCGAAAGTTGTCGTCGGGAATATCGTTCCTGCCGGTCCGCTCCGCAAGCAGCCAGCCGGCCGTGGGACAGGTCAAAACTGGTCGGAATCGGAGCCGGATACCGGGACCGGGTTCCATAATCATGGTTGGTTACAGATAACACCGAAATATGAAGGTGGGGATTTCGATAGCCATCGACAGATTTGGCGACTGGTGTAAACTCCGCTGTCCGGATCGAATCTGAGGTTTAATTCCACCGAGGAGGTTTGGTATGGCAATGCAGGCGCATCTTGTTGAATTAGAACGCAAACACAAGATACTCGAAAACGAATTACACGAAGCTCTCGTACATCTTTCCACAGACGACCTGCAAATTGTCGAGTTAAAGCGCCGCAAACTAATGGTTAAGGATCAGATCGAGCGGCTGAAGCAGACAGCGAGCGAAACAATACATTAACGAACGCTGCGTTAGAGGCTCCGCACCATCGAAGCCGGCCGCACCCGGAAGGCGCGCGGCCGGGTGGTATTGCGACGACGATCATTGGAATGCGGTGATCGCTGCGGGCCTGCCAAATACTTCCAAATCTCTTACTTCAATTCCAAATCCCTGATGGCAGGCGCGCGGCGAGAATTTATGCGCCCGCGAGCTCGCCGACATAGTCCGCGATCGCCAGTGATGATGTCAGCCCCGGCGATTCAATTCCGAACAGATTGATCAGGCCGGCGACGCCGTGATCTGCGGGCCCCTGGATCAGGAAATCCTGGGTGGCAACCGCCGGCGGTACGATCTTCGGCCGAATACCCGAATAACCCGGCATCAACGCGCCATCCGGCAGCGTCGGCCAGTAGCGTCGGATCGCCGGATAAAATCGTTCCGCCCGTGCCGGGTCGACCGCGTAATCGATCGCATCGATCCATTCCACGTCGGGACCGAACCTGGCCTGTCCCGCCATATCGAATGTCAGATGCACGCCAAGCCCGCCGGGTTCCGGCACCGGGTAGATCAGGCGTGAAAACGGCGCCCGCGCGCGGCAGCTGAAATAATTTCCCTTGGCCAGATAGGCTCGCGGAATCAGGTTGATTGGCATGCCGTCGATGCTGCGCGCGACGGCGGGCGCGCCCAGGCCCGCAGCGTTGACCAGGAGGCTGCATTCGAGGGTCATCGGCGCCCTGCCGCCGGCATCAATCTCAATTCGCCCGGCGGCCGCCCTGGCGGTCAAGAGCGGAGTATGAAAGGCACAAGCCGCACCCGCTTCCTCGGCGTCACCGCGTAGCGCCAGCATGTAGGCATGGCTGTCGATGATGCCGGTGGACGGCGAGAGCAGGGCTGCATCGCAGTTCAGTGCCGGCTCCAGGGCGCGGGCGGCATCGCCGGAAAGAGTCTGCAAATCGAGCACGCCGTTGGCTTCGGCTTGGGCCCGGATCGATTGCAGCTTCTCGGTCTCTTTTGGATTGGTCGCAACGATGAGCTTGCCGCAATTGCGATGCGGGATGCCATGATCCCGGCAATAGGCATAGAGGCTGGCCTTGCCGCTGACGCAGGTTCGCGCCATCACACTGCCTGCCTTGTAATAGATGCCGGCGTGAATCACCTCGCTGCTGCGCGAGGAGGTGACGGTGCCGATGCCCTCGGCCGCCTCCAGAATGACGACCTCGCGGCCTGCCTGTGCGAGCCGCCTGGCGACGGCAAGACCGATCACGCCCGCGCCCACCACAACGCACTCGACTTTATCCATTCACGTCCGAATCCGGTTGCTGGCGGTCGGCACCAGCGCGTGATTTCGCACGCCGGCGCGCGCTTGAGATCAATCGCATCCGCACATTATCGCGTTGTTCGGGATGATCTTTCCGCCGATGTGCGGGAGTTTTTCAGGGCAGACCGGCTCTGTTAGCGATGCGTTAAGCATATCAGGGCAATTGCCAAAATTTAAGGCACATTTTTGGAGGCGCCGGATACGCGTTTACCCGATCCAAACCCGTGAGGCCAGACACTCCGGCGCAGAAATCCGCGAGTGGACTGATGGCTGGCAAGAATTGGCAGGCAGGCGGTAAAGCTGTGATTCCCGCGCTGGCCATCGTGTGCCTGCTCGGCGCCCTTGTGCCGTTCAGCCTCGCGTGGGGCGAGGCAGTCGGCTTTGCGCCCGCCAGCTATATCGGTCCGGCCGAGCCCGACGTGGTTTGGGAAATACTGATCGGCGGCATTGTCGTCTGTTCGTTTCTGGCCGCCGTCACGCTCTGGATCTTCTCGGCGCTGCGCAAGGTGAAGCGCTCGCATTTGCGTAGAAATGCGTTTGTCAGCTCCGCCCTGAACAATCTCAACCACGGTGTGGTGATGACGGATTCGCGCCAGCGGATCGTTTATTGCAACGACCGTTATCTGGAAATTTATGGCTTGGTGCGCTCGGATATTCCGCCGCACATGACCGGGCCGGAACTGCTGGCGATGCGACGCGCGCGTGGCTTGCTGGACCTCAGTCTCGATGATTTCTACGCCATCGCCGGCACCCCGGAAGGCCTCATCACCGAGTTACCTAGCGGCCGGTCGATCCTGGCCCGATATTTCGCGCTGCCTAACGGCGGTTCGGTGGCGACGCATGAGGATTGCACCGAACAGCGCAAGCTTTCCAGACAACTTGCCTCGACCAAGCAGTTCCTGGAATCGGTGCTCGACAACATTCCGGTGTGCGTGGCCGCCAAGAGCATCGAGGACGGCCGCTACATCTTCGCCAACCGCGCATTCGAACGCTTTTCGCGCGACAAGATCGTCGGCAAGCGCGCCGACGAGATCTTCCAGCCCGACACCGCCGCGGCCATCGAAGCCGCCGACGCCGCCGCGCTGTGTGCTCCGCAAGGCCACTATAGCCACGAGATATTGATCGAGCGCGGTTCGGAGAAGCGGATCGTCGCCTCCAACCGCGTGATCGCGCGCGACCACAACGACCGGCCGGAATTCCTGATCGTGTTGTTCGAGGACGTCACCGACCGCAAAACGTTGTCCGGGGAACTCGAAAACGCGAAAAAGTTTCTTGAACTGGTGGTCGACAATATTCCGGTATCGCTGGTCGTCGAGCGCGTTAGCGACGGACGCTATTTGCTCGCCAACCGCAGCGCCGAGGCGATCCTCAATCGGCGGCGCGAGGACGCCACCGGAATGACGGCGACCGACATCTTCAATCCGAAGGAAGCCAAGCTGATCGTCGCGCGCGACGAGGCGGCGATCAAAAAGCGCGGCCTGCTCACCGAAGAACACCCGATCAGCACCAAGGACGGGCTGCGGCTGTTCCTGACGCGGCGCATGACGGTGCTCGACGATGCCGGCGAACCGCAATATCTGATCAAGACTCACGAAGACGTCACCGATCGTCGCCAGACCGAGTCGCGGATGGCGCATATGGCGTACCATGACGGCCTGACCGATTTGCCGAACCGCGCCGCGTTCCTGCAGGCGCTGGCACAAATGATCGAAGCCTGCGCCGGTAGCAACGAGGAATTCGCGGTGCTGTCGGTCGATCTCGACGGCCTGAAGGAGATCAACGACGTGTTCGGCCATGCGGTCGGCGACAAACTGCTGATCGAGGTAGCGCGCCGCATCCAGACCACCGCCCGCGGCGGCGTGGTCGCCCGGCTGAGCGGCGACGAGTTCGGATTGATCATCGATGGCAAGCAACCCACCGCCGGCCTGGCATTGGCGGAACAACTCGTCGTGGCGCTGGCGAACGAGTTCGTGATCGAGGGAAAATCGGTTCGCACCGGTGTCACCACTGGCATCTCGGTATTTCCGCACAACGGCTCCGACGCTGCCTCACTGTTGGCCAACGCGGGCGCCGCGCTGTTCCGCGCCAAGGCGAAGTCGCGCGGCTCGATTTCGGTCTACGAGCCCGAAATGGATCAGCAGATCCGCGATCGCCGCGTGCTGCACCAGGATCTTTCGCTCGCGATCAAGAACGGCGAGTTGTCGCTGTATTATCAGCCACAAGCGATCTCGCGCCATACCGTTGCCGATAGCGAGGTGGTCGGATTCGAGGCGCTGGCGCGATGGCTGCATCGGATACGCGGTTTCGTGCCACCAAGCGATTTCATTCCGCTGGCGGAAGAAAGCGGCCTGATCGTCGAGATGGGCGAATGGATCCTGCGCCAGGCCTGCCGTGAGGCCGCATCGTGGCCGAAGCCGTTGCAGGTGGCGGTCAACCTGTCGCCGGCGCAGTTCATGCACGGCGACGTGGTCGGTCTGGTGCATTCGATCCTGCTTGAAACCGGCCTCGCGCCGGACCGGCTTGAGTTGGAGATTACCGAGGGCGTGTTGATCGAGGATTTCGACCGCGGCCTCGCGCTGCTGCGGCGGCTGAAGGCGCTTGGCGTGCGCGTTTCCATGGACGATTTCGGCAGCGGCTATTCCTCGCTGAGCTATCTGCAGGCGTTCCCGTTCGACAAGATCAAGATCGATCGCGACTTTGTGATGAATCTCGGGCGCAATCCGCAATCCGCCTCAATCGTTCGTGCGGTGATCGGCCTGGGCCACGGGCTCGGAATGTCGATCGTCGCCGAGGGCGTGGAAACCCAGGAACAGTTGGGTTTCCTCGCCGACCAGGGGTGCGATGCGGTGCAGGGCTATTTCATCGGCAAACCGGCGCCGATTGGGCAGTATTTCACGCTGGTTGGCCGTTCCGACGAAATGGAACTGGCGCGCAGGACCGGCTAGCAACGCCCTGACGCCCGTCAAGGGTGCCGCCGCTACGCGCGTGATCAGAAAACGCTATACGTTGTAGATGGCGGACTACGACCTTGCGATCATCGGCGGCGGTCTGAATGGCGTCAGCGTGGCGCGTGATGCCGCCGGCCGTGGTCTGCGGGTCATCCTGCTCGAGCAGGGCGATCTCGGCGGCGGCGCATCCTCGGCGACCCCGCGCCTGGTCCACGGTGATCTCGCGATGTTGGAGCGTCGCGGCCTGTTGCGCGTCCGTGCGGCGCTGGCCGAGCGCGACACCTGGCTGCGGACCGCACCGCATCTGGTACGCCCGACGCGCTTCGTGATCCCTTCCCATTCCGACGAGCGTCCGCCCTGGCTGCTGCGGTCATGGCTCCTGCTATACGACCGGCTGGCGCCGCGGATGCGCCTGCCGGCTTCCGTGACAATCGACGTCACTCATCATCCGGTCGGCAACGCGCTGAAACGGCCATTCGGTACAGCGTTCGAATATTCCGACTGCTTGGTCGACGATTCACGGCTGGTGATCGCCAATGCGGTCGATGCAGCCGAGCGGGGCGCCGATATCCGCACCGGTGCGCGCTGCGTCCGTGCCGACCGGCTCGACACCTGGCGGCTGGCGGTAATAGATCGCGGCCATCGTCGCGTGATGACGGCGAGGGCGCTCGCCAATGCCACTGGCGCCTGGACGGCGTCGGTTGCCGAAACGATCCTGCGGATGCCATCACTTGTGCTCGGTGCGACCAGGATAAGCCAGATCATCGTCCGGCGCCTGTTCGAAACCGACAACGTCTATGTGTTCCAGAACAGCGACCATCGGCTGATCTTCGCGGGTCCCTATCAGCGCGATTTCACGCTGATCGGCACCGTAGATCGACCCTTCAAGGGCGATCCCGCCATCGTGACGATGGCGGCTGCCGATGTAGCCTATCTGTGCGAGGCGGCCAACCGCTATTTCCGCGAGCAGCTCGATCCATCCGATGTGATTACGACCGTTTCCGGTGCCAACGCGGTAATCGACCCCTCGAACTGGCGTGCCCTGCAGGATGGGGCGATGATGCTCGATCGGCCGCGTGGCAAGGCGCCGTTGCTGACGATCTTCGGCGGCGACGTTACGACGTCACGCCGGCGTGCCGAGCAGGCGGTGGCACGGCTTACGCCATTCTACCCGATGTCGCCGCGCTGGACCGCAAGAGCGGCGCTGCCCGGTGGCGATTTCGGCTGGGCGCTGTTCGAGGCCGAGGTCGATCGCGCATGCGAGCGCTGGCGATTTCTGACCGAGGCCGAGGCCGGGCGGCTGGTCGCGGCCTATGGCACGCGTATCGCGGCGGTGCTGGGCGATGCCAAGAGCCGCGCCGACCTTGGTCCGGCTTTTGGTCCGGAATTGACCGGGGCCGAGGTACGCTATCTCATGGCCAGGGAATGGGCGCGCTTTCCGGATGATGTTCTGTGGCGGCGCTCCAAGCTGGGCTTGACCATGCCACCCGAGGCTTGTGAGGCGTTGGCGACTTTCATGGCTGCTTCGGCGTGAATTTTGCAAAAATGCTTTCGTAAGAGATCACGAATGGGGGATCGACCTTGTGCTCAGATCAAATCGGAGCGGTACATCCCGCCGCAGTTGAGTCCGGACTGTTCCACCGCTAGCCTGCCGGCCACGATGGGCAGGCGGGCATAGTGATCGAAGACGCAGCAAAAAGCGCAAAGGATGCGGATTCGGCGAAGGCCGAATTGCTGCCTGGCTTGCCGCCTGCAGAAGCCGAGCCGCCGCCTGCGGCGGCTGATGCCGTACTATTGCGCATCGAGGCAGTCGTAAAGAAGTTCGGCGCGCAGCGGGCGGTGGACCGGCTTTCGCTCGACATCCGGGGCGGCGAGTTTTTCGCGCTGCTCGGCCCGAGCGGTTGCGGCAAGACCACACTGTTGCGGATGCTCGCCGGTTTCGAGACTCCGGATGAAGGCTGCATCCTGCTTGATGGCGCCGACATCGCGCAGGTGCTGCCGCATCGGCGCCCGATCAACATGATGTTCCAGAGCTACGCGCTGTTTCCGCATCTTGACGTGCGGGACAATATCGCGTTCGGGCTGAAGCGCGCGCGGATGCCGCGACCCGAGATCGATACTCGCGTCGCCGAGATGGTCGCGCTGGCCAAGCTCGAGGGTCTGGAGAAACGAAAGCCGGATCAGCTTTCCGGCGGCCAGAAGCAGCGCGTGGCGCTGGCGCGCTCGCTGGCGCGCCGCCCGCAGGTGCTGCTGCTCGACGAACCGCTGGCCGCGCTGGACAAGAAGCTGCGTGAAGGCACCCAGCTCGAATTGATGGAGCTGCAACGCCGGCTCGGCACGACATTCATCATCGTTACCCATGACCAGGAAGAGGCGATGACGATGGCCGACCGGATCGGCGTGATGAACAACGGCCGTCTCGAACAGGTCGCAACCCCGCGCAAGCTGTATGAGGCGCCCAGTTCGCGCTGGGTTGCGGAGTTCGTCGGCGACGTCAATCTGTTCGAGGGTGAAGCCAGGCCCGGCGCGAACGGCCGGCTTACGGTCTTCACCAGGGATGCGGGCACGATCATCGTGACGGCGCCGCTCAATGCCGTCACGAAATCGCCGGTCAGTGTCGCGGTTCGCCCTGAAAAGGTGAAGTTGTCGCGACGTGCGCCGGCTTCCGGCGTGATCGATGCGCCTTCGACCAACCGGCTGGAAGGCGTCGTGACGGATGTCGGCTATCTCGGCGGCTCTACCACCTATAAAATAAAGCTCGATTCCGGGGCGGTGGTGCGCGCGTCGATGATTAACACCACGCGGCTCGATAGCGATGCCTATAGGCCGACCGAGCGGGTGGTGGCCTCCTTCACGCCCGACGATTGCGTGGTGCTGGAGCAATGAGCGTTCGAAGCATCTTCGCACGTCCGGCGCGCTTTGCCGCGATCGTGCCGTACTTCTGGATGGTGCTGTTCTTTCTCGTGCCATTCGGCTTCGTGCTGAAGATCAGCCTGTCGCAAACCGCGATCGCGCAACCGCCTTATCTGCCGGTGTTCGACCCGATGCAGGGTCTGGCTGCGGTCAAGGCGGCCTTTGCTGCCTTGTCGCTGGATAATTTCAGACTATTGGTTTCGGATCACCTGTATGTGCTGTCCTATCTGCGCAGCCTCGTCGTCGCGACGGTCTCGACCTCGATCCTGCTTTTGATCGGCTATCCCATCGCCTACGGCATGGCGCGGCTGCCGCAGCGTTGGCAAAGCGTGGCGATGATGCTGGTGATCGTGCCGTTCTGGACCTCGTTTTTGATCCGCATCTATGCCTGGATCAACATCCTGCAGCACGACGGACTGCTCAACAGGATCCTGCTCGCGCTGCATCTGGTCGCGACGCCGGTGGTGTGGTTGTCGACCGATAGCGCGATGTATCTCGGCATTGTCTATTCCTACCTGCCGTTCATGATCCTGCCGCTCTATGCGACGCTCGCCAAAATGGATCCGGCGCTGCTGGAAGCGGCAAGCGACCTCGGTTCTTCGCCGCGGCAGGCGTTCTGGCTGGTGACGTTTCCGCTGTCGCTGCCCGGCGTCGCCGCTGGCGTGCTGCTGTGCTTTATCCCGATTGTCGGCGAATTCGTGATTCCCGACCTGCTGGCCGGCTCGGATTCGCTGATGATCGGCCAGACCCTGTGGCTGGAATTCTTCACCAACAGGGATTGGCCGGTGGCCTCCGCCACCGCGGTGCTTTTGCTGGTGTTGCTGCTGGCGCCATTGCTGTTCTACGACCGGCTGCAGCGCCGCCAGCTCGAGGGTACGCGGTAATGCTGATGAGCAAATCGACCCTGCGTCTTCCGCCCCTCCCCCTTGCGGGGAGGGGTAGGGGGTGGGGGTCAACAAGCACTGAGCCCGTGGTCACCCCCACCCCGACCCTCCCCCGCAAGGGCAGGGGAATCGCATTTGACCGTTTGCGGGCCTTGCAGAAGAGAGGTGATGTGGATTCTGAAGGGTACTCCTGGAGATGGAGTATCCGATGGAAGACTTCCGCGCCTGCTTCTCGGACTTGCCAGACCCTCGCGCAGCCAATGCGCG
>JAGXAJ010000085.1 GCA_018971625.1 Pseudomonadota bacterium | reverse complement strand
CCCGGCGGCGACCAGCCCAAGGTGGTGTTCTGCACCACCGAAAACGACGTTGCCCACATCGCACGCGCGCTGCATGCCGGGGCCAACGAGTACATCATGAAGCCGTTCGACAAGGATATCGTCACCGCAAAATTCCAGGAAGTCGGCCTGTTCTAACCTATGAGCCTGTATAGCGGGGCAGCGCCTGTTCTGTTCGTTCGTATTCAGTTGCGTCGGGTCAAGTTATGAGTGCTGTATCAACTACGGGGACATCGCGTCGGCCCAATTGCTTCGGCGGTGGCTGGCATCCGCACTCTCGCATCGGTATCCGTGCCGCAGTGCCGTCCGGGGACTTTCATCTGAAATTATTCCAATCCATCTCGAGAGGTCACCCGTGACCCCGTCCGACTACGAGTATTTGTGTAAATTTCTCAAGGATAATTCCGGGCTCGATCTGTCCCCGGACAAACAATATCTGATCGAAAGTCGCCTGCTGCCGATCGCGCGAAAGGCTGGTCTGCCGGGAATTGCCGAACTCGTGCTCAAAATGAAAAGCGGATGGTCCCCGATCGCCACCCAGGTGATCGAGGCGATGACTACCAACGAGACGTTTTTCTTCCGTGACAAGGTCCCGTTCGATCATTTTCGCGATGCGGTCATGCCGGAGATCCTGCAGGCGCGCGCGAGCCGCCGTAGCATCCGGATCTGGTGCGCGGCCGGCTCGACCGGTCAGGAGCCATATTCGCTGGCGATGTGCCTGAAGGAAATGAGCGCCGCGCTCGCCGGCTGGCGGGTCGAGATTCTCGCGACCGATCTGTCACTGGAAGTGATCGAGAAGTCCAGGGCGGGACTATACAGCCAGTTTGAAGTCCAGCGCGGCCTGCCGATCCAGATGCTGGTTAAATATTTCAAGCAGTTCGGCGAGTTCTGGCAGATCAATGCCGACGTTCGCGCGATGATTCAGCATCGACAGATGAATCTGCTGCATGATTTCTCCCAACTCGGGGTTTTCGACGTGATCTTCTGCCGTAACGTGCTGATCTATTTCGACCAAGATACCAAGATCGATATTTTCCGTCGTCTTGCCAAGGCTACCGAGAAGGACGGGTTTCTGGCGCTCGGCGCCGCGGAAACGGTGGTTGGGCTGACCGATGTCTTCAAGCCCTATCGAGACCGGTGCGGGCTCTATCGCCCCGAAATTCTCAATCCAGCGTCGACCAAAACCTCCGGCGGCCGTGTCAACGCGCCGAGGGTCGCTGCAATGGCGGGTATGTGACCATGTCAGAGGAAAGTAAGGGACCGGAACGGGTAACGTTCAGCCGTGGATATAACGTCTGCATCATGGGCATCGACGGCACATGGCGACGCGACTGCACGCTCAACGCGATATCGGATAACGACGCCCTTCTGACGGTCGAAGGTTCGATCCAGGGCCTCAACCTCAAGGAATTCTTCCTGCTGCTCTCGTCGACCGGGCTCGCCTATCGTCGCTGCGAACTGGTTCGCGTCAACGGCGCAGAGATCGATGTCCAGTTTCTGCAGGGCAAGAACAAAAAGAGGGGTCCGGGTGCTGCTGCCCCGGAAGCGTTGATGGGCAGCTAAAGCTGCGATCACAAGGACGTGGCGACCCGGCCGACGGCCCGCGCCTACACCTTGTGCGACTTCAGACGAACCTGGCCGGGCGGCGATCGCTTCCAGCCATTCCGCCCGATTGCCGGCTGGCAGCGATCATGGTTTCTGCGCTAGTCAGGAAATGCAGGGTGACCTCCAGCCCGGCCCTGCAGGTGTGCAGCGCGGCGTTGGCTTTCAGATAACAGGGCGTGACGTCGTCCAGAACGACGACATTCTCGTTAGTTTCCTGGTCGCCGAGGGGTAATTCACTTGCGATAACCCTCTCAATCAGCTTCATGCTGGCCTGCATATGGTCGATCAGCGACATCAGGTCCGAAACGACCGAGCTATGGTTGTTGTTCCGTCTATTGGGCTGGGCGTTGGCTACACTATGCATGAGGACCTCCTTTAGCGCTCATAAGCCTCCAGCGCTACTTGTGCGTTAAGTCTCCGTCCCGTACAAATACGGTGGGTACGAGCTTGACCGGTCAAGCCATCCGGCGATCGGTTCGGCGATGTCGATGGACAAAGCCAGATGGCCGAGAATTCTCCCTCACGCGGTGAGATATTTGTAGTTGATGACGATCCTGCGGTTCGCGAAACCCTTTCGCTGGTTTTGTCGGCGGGCGGCTATCATGTAATCTGCTTTGCGGATGGAGCTGCGTTGCTTGCGGTCGCGCGCAGCCGGACGCCCGCATGCATCCTGCTCGACGTACATATTCCAGGCAAGTCGGGACTCGATATTCTGAAGGAGCTGCGCGGAGAGGATTATCCCGCGCCGATCTTCATGATTTCGGGGCAGGGCGACATCAGCATGGCGGTGAGCGCAATCAAGAATGGCGCGCTGGATTTCATTGAAAAGCCGTTCCGGGGTAGCGAGATCGTAGCGCGGTTGGACGAGGCGATCGACGCCTATGCGCGTCGGCAAGCCGATGGGAAGGTCTCGAAAGCCGCCTCGCTGCATTTCCCTGGACGCGAGCCGTTGACCCGACGCGAACGCGAAGTGCTGGAGCAATTCGCTTCCGGCGCTTCCAACAAGGAAGCCGGACGACAACTCGGGATCAGCCCGCGGACGATCGAGGATCATCGCGCCAACATCATGAAGAAGCTCGGCGCCCGGAACGCGGCCGATCTGATCCGGATTGTGCTGACCGCCCAGCGCACGTCCTGATTTCGTATCGACCGGTCGTCCCTTCAGCTGGCGAGCGCGGTTCGGATCATCACGGCCATTTCTGTCTTTCGGTAGGGCTTGGCGAGCAGCAGCACGCCCGAATCGAGCCGGCCGTGGTGAATGATCGCATTGTCGGTGTAGCCCGAGGTAAACAGCACCTTCAATCCAGGTTTGATCTTTTGCAGCTCGTCGGCGAGTTGCCGCCCGTTCATGCAACCCGGCATGATCACGTCGGTGAACAGCAGATCGAAGGGGTTGCCAGCCTCAACAATGGCCAACGCTTCAGCCGCATTCGCCGCATCCAGCGTTGCATAGCCCAACGAACGTAGTTGCGTCAGTACATAGCTTCGCACCAGCCGGTCGTCCTCGACGACCAGGATGGTTTCGTTGTCGCCCGCGACGGCGGGCGATGCAGCGGTCCGCTCGGCAAGCGATGCCGCTATGGCTGGCGGCAGGTACATCCGGATCGTAGTGCCATGGCCTTCTTCGCTGTAGATCTTGATATGGCCCGCGGATTGCTTGACGAATCCATAGACCATGCTGAGGCCGAGGCCGGTGCCTTTTCCGGGACCCTTCGAGGTGAAGAATGGATCAAACACCTTGTCCAGCATCGCCGCGGGAATGCCCGCGCCGGAGTCGCTGACGGCAATTACAGCATAGCGGCCAGGCTGAACGTCACCGTTGGCGCTGGCGTAGCTTTCGTCGAGATCGGCCGAGCCGGTCTCCAGTACCAGCTTGCCGCCATTCGGCATGGCGTCGCGCGCGTTCAGCGCCAGGTTGAGAATGGCGGTCGTGAGCTGATTGGGGTCAACCGTTGCGAGGCAGATCTCGTCGGCGAACACGCATTCGATCTCGATCTGCTCGCCCAATGTCGGGCGCAGCAGCTTGGCGGTATCGATCACCAGCGTATTGATGTCGATCTCGCGCGGCTGCAGCGGCTGCTTGCGAGCAAACGCCAGCAGATGCTGAGTCAGCTCCGTGCCTCGCGCGGCTGCTTCGTCGATCATCCTGGTGATGGTGGCGAGTTGCGGCTCGCTCCTGACCGCGGCCGCCAGGATCTCGATCGTTCCGGTGACCACGGTCAGGATATTGTTGAAGTCGTGCGCGATGCCGCCGGTAAGCTGGCCGAGCGCCTCCATCTTCTCTGCCTGCCGGATGCGATCCTGCGCTGCGATCCGGTCGGTGAGATCGCGAACAAATCCATTGAACACCACGCCGTCGCGACGCCGCAGTTCGGTGATGCTCAGTTCGACCGTGATTTCCTTGCCGTCGCGCCTTAACGCCTCGATTTCGAGGCGGCGTCCCAGGATCTTGCGATGGCCTGTGCGCAGGAAGCGCCGCAGCCCCGCGTTGTGAGCGTCGCGCTGCGGCTCCGGAATGATCAGTTCGTCGAGCCGGCGTCCGAGCGCTTCGCTGCGCGACCAGCCGAAGATATTTTCGGCCTGCAGGTTCCAGTCCGAGATGGTGCCCTCCTCGGTCATCTGGATGAAGGCATCGAGCGCGGTGTCGATGATGCCGCGCGCCAGCTGCTCGCTTTCACGTAACGTTTGCTGCGCCTGGTGGCTCTCGGTCGCGTCGCGGCCGATGAAGAAATACCGCCGCACCGGTTCGGACCACGTACCCGTCCATGAGAGGGTGACGATACGTCCGTCGTTGTGGATGAAGCGAGCGTCGAAATTTCGCGTGTGTTGCCACCGTCGCGCGGCGCGCAGTTCGTCGCGGCTGATGTTGAGATCATCACTGAAGATGAATTTGATCGAGTTGAAACCGATCATCTCCTCGGGCGCGTATCCCAATATGGCGCGCGAACTCGGGCTGACCTGGACCAGAACGCCTCGGCTGTCGGTGACCAGGATCAGGTCCTGGGAGGTCTCGAAGATGCGCCGCCGTTCCTCGATTTGCTGGTTGAGCGCCTCCCGCGTTTTCCTGGCCTCGGTGATGTCGCGGACGATCTTGGATACGCCGATGATCGTGCCCGACGGCGCCCTGATCGGGGAAATGCTGATCGAGACCTGAACCTGACTTCCATCGCTGCGCAATCGCACGGTTTCGTGATCCTCAACCGGTTCGCCGCGGCCAGTCTTGCTCAGAATATCGCGCATGTCGGACCGCCGTTCGGACGGAACGATCAGATCGATATCCTGGCCGACCGCTTCCGCCGCGCTAAATCCGAACAGGCGTTCGGCAGCCGGATTCCAGCCCGTGATCCTGCCATCGAGCGATTCCGTGATGATAGCGTCATGAGAGGATTCGACTGCGGCGCTGAACAGACGCTCGCGCTCGGCGAGGCGATCCCGGGCCGCTTCGGTGCGGCGATGTTCCCTGACTTCGTTCTCGAGTTCGATGGCTTTTGCATTGGCTTCGCCGATCACGCGAGCAAAGGCGCGCGCCAGCACACCGGTCTCCCCGGATGCGTCGACCGGAATGGCGGCTGGACCGTTACGGCCAGAGCCTTCGACCGCCGCGGTCAATTGCACGATCGGGCGGGTCAATGATCGCGCCATCAGCACCGCCAGGATCGCCGCACCCAACACCGCGACCAGGCCGCCGAGCACGGAAGTGTTCTGGATCGTAGCGGCCGTCGCCATGATTACTGCGTTCGGCGCGGTCTTGATCACCGCGACCCGTTGATTGCCGGCCAGCATGATCGGCACAAGCGCGATTCCGCCCGGTCGTCCGTCCTGATCCGGCAGGATTCGGCTAACGCTCTGCGTCGTGTCGAGGGATACGGCGATAGCCGGGAAGTCGCTTCGCCAGTTGGTCGGCTTGCCCAGCATGGAGCCGAACTCGCGGGATCGGTCGGGATGAACGAGATAGTCGCCGCTTTCTTCGATCAGATAGACTTTTTCCCCCGATCGTGCTGATGCGCGCACGCGATCGAAAGCCGGTCGCATGTCGAGGCTGATGATGAATATCCCGAACAGCTTGCCGCCGGTCGTGAAAATCGGCGTCGCGACCCGCAGCATCGGTACCGGAGGCATGATGATGGTCTCGCCGCGCCGCTCCAGCGTCAGGGGCGAGACATATATTTCGTCGGTCCGCAGCTTGATGGTTTGCTTGAAATAGACCCTGTCGCCGTTCCGTGCCAATCGCTCGTCCGGAACGATCTCGACCGCGTCGTTCGGAGCACGACGGTCGACGCGTATGATCTCGCGCTGATTATCGTCGACACCGATCACGCGGATATCGGCATAGGCCGGCTTGGCGTCGAGTTCAGCCACGAGGCGCGCGGCTAAGCGCTCGCGCCAGGTCTTTTCGGAAACGCCATCGACCGGATCGGTGCCGCCGGCCTCGCGAGCGCGCATCAGCCCGTCGAGGGCGGCACCGGATTGCAGATTTGCAACGTCACCTCGGGCGCCGGCGACATAGGCTTCAAGGTCGGCGGCGGCCAGTTGCGACTGACTCTCGATGCGATCAAGCACCCGCGGCAGCAGCGCCTGTTCAAGGCTGCGATAGTTCAGCCAGCCAATCGCGGAAATCGTGACCGCTACCAGCGCGATCATCGCGACGGCCAATTTGGTGGTGAGCGTCATCGGTATCTTGCGCCGTCCCCGGATCGACAGGATAGCTGGATGGCGGGCACGGGCCACGCGGTTGACGCGTCGGGGGCGGAAAGGCGTCCCGCTCGCCTTGGACGACATTGATCAGCGCTCCGCGCTTCAAGGCAGTTCGCGACGACTTCGAATGGGGTGATCGGTTTTTGCACGATGGAACCTGGCCCGGATTTCATCAGCATTCGGAATTGGAGCCTGTTGCGGATTGCCGGAGACTACGATGATCGGAACGAATGGCCGTCGCCCTGCCGCCGCATGGTCTCGCTGGGCGCCGGTCCCCGCATCTAAAATAACGAGGAACGGCAGCTTGCAATTTTCGGCATCGAGCCGCGCCAGCCACTTGCGGCCCGGTCGCGGGTGGCGATCGCCCCGTGGCCGGCCAGCTTCCGCAGAAGCGGGACGGTGATCCGGACCGTCGTCCACGATCGCGATGTTGGCCATGCCCGGATTCCCAAAACGTCCGTCTGGATACCTGAACGCGTTACGGATGGCTTCAATGTATGGTTGTGAAATGTCTTCAGCTATCGCGCAAGCACTTTTTCACGAGCCGCGTTTGCCAAGGAAATCAAGGCTTACCACATCCGCTGCTACTGGATCTGACGCGGATATGATCAGTGCGCTCGAATTTGATTCGTCGTGATTTTTGCAGCGAAGCTCCGGCGAACTGGCCGTTGGCGGGCGCCCAGCCCCTATTCGTTGGCGTCCAGTTGGCTACCTTCCCGATCCATATGCAGATAATTGGGATTGAACAAGCCGGAACTCATGAGCCGTTCGAGGCAGGGAACCGTCAGGACCTTGCCTCTCAGGATCACAAGATCTGCCGCCCGCAACTCCTGCAAGGTGCGGTTGACATGGACTTTGGAAAGCCCCGTTGCATCTGCGAGATCCGCTTGGGTCAAAGGAAATTCGCAAGTGAGTCCTTCCGTCAAGCCGGCCAGGCGCAAACGAAAGAAGATTTCGCAGAGCAGATGGGCCATCCTCTCGGACGCGGTCCGCTGACCGAGATTCATGGTCCACTCGCGCTGGATCGCCGCGTTTACCAGCGTCTCCCACCATAGCGCGGTGGCGATGCGCGGATATCCGGCGCTGATTTCGTCGAAGAAGTCTCGCGACAGGTCAGCAATCGTGACCGAAGTGATCGTGCCGATCGAGTGGTCCATCTCCTTCAGAATGAAGACATTCAGGTCGCACATGTCTCCCGGAAGGAAGAAAGAGACGACCTGACGGCGACCGTCATCGAGCTGCTTGTATCGGCAGGCCCAGCCCGACAGGATCAGGTGCACGTCGCGCGGCCGGTCGCCCTCCCGTGTGATATCGACACGGGGACCGAATTTTCGCACCCGGTCCGACGAGGCGCGCGCAAGAACCACCCGATCGGCAGGCGAAAGCCGTACGAATTGTTCAAGCTTGCGGATCAAGGCGGTCACAGCGATCATCTCCGCCGCGATAAGCCGGATCGGGACCGACTCCATCAATAAACTATGTTACCTTTTCTCAGTCGTAAGCCAAAGGCCTTGAGAACGGGACCGACTACGGACTATCCGGCCCACTCGTAAGCGGGTCGATTGCCGCACACCAGACCTCGCCGCCGTTCTCGGTTCTGACCACGATCTTGTAACCGTGGCCGATCAGTTCGGGGCGCGTCACCCGTACCTCCTGCACCAGCTGTAGCGCAACCTTCCTGGCCTGCTTGTCATCGTCGAGTAGCGCGCCGCCGGCACCAGTGACGCTGTCGGTGTCGACAAGATCGAAGTGATATCGGCGCATCAACATGGAACCCTTGGCTGCTAATTTCGGCCGATCGGATCAAGACGGCGATCATCGACGTTATTATGACGCAGGTGTTCCTATTTCTCTTCCGCATTATCCTAGGTTAGCGACCGCGACCATCCGCCTCGCCATCATGCCCAAGTGAGGCGGGAATGAGCGATGTCGGCATTTGAGCGTGCGTGCCTGCTGGTTGCCTTTACCGGCGCAATTATCTTTCTCGTTGGCGGCATCGCGCTATTGACGTTTTGACCGCGAGATCAATCGGTGGGTGGGCCACGATATCACGGACGCCGGCGCTGCAATTCCCTGGCATTGGGGCTGTAGGAGCAGAAAGCGATGTTTATCCAGGGAGCATTTGATTCGCGGACGCTCGCCAACATGAATGCTGCGCTCGAGCGGGTTTGCGAAAGGGTCGCGCACGGAGAGGATCACTCGGTGCGCAAGCACGTCGCAAAGCAGATCGTCAAATGCGCTCGCCGCGGCAAGACCACCCTTGGCGAATTGACCGCGGCTGGTCAGCGGGGCCTCATTGCGATCGTGCCGAAGGCGAGTTAGCAGGCCTTGCTGCGTGCGGCTCGGCGTCCATCGTGATGACGACTGGATTTGACGGGGCGTTCGCGCGTTCAAGCCACTTGCTCGCTTCAGCGGCCCAATGATCGCGGTTGAGCGGATCGGCATCGGCTTTTTCGAGATAAGCGGCGGCCTGAATCAGGCATGCCGTCTTGCGGTCCACGAAGCTCATTTTGGCGACTGCAGGTCGGACGACGCCAGCCATCCGTTGATGCGCCGCGCGGTCTCCGCCTGACGCGCCTTCGTCAACAGGATTTCGCGCTCGCGGCCTTCTGGCAGCGTTCCGGCAGCTTCATGGGCCGCGCGTGCGGCGTGCTCCAACCGTTTATCAAAGGAAATCGTCTGCTTCCGACGGTTACGTCTTTTGATCATGGCAAGTCTCCACGTTTTTGCGATGCTGCTTGCCATCGGCGCGAGTGTCGCTAACCTAGGTTAGCTGACGCGGCTGTATATATTTTGTGTCTCGCGGAACGAATCCGGCAAGGGATCAAGCGCTGCGTCTGTCCGCCGCCAATCCCACCGACCACAGCGCGAAGGCGTAAGCGATCGCGACCTCGTCGAGGCGGTCGAAGCGGCCGGAGGCGCCGCCATGGCCGGCGCCCATGTTGGTACGCAGCAACACCGGGCCGCCCGAGGTCATGGTGGCGCGCAGCCGCGCGATCCATTTCGCCGGCTCCCAGTAAGTGACGCGTGGATCGGTCAGACCGCCCATCGCGATAATCGCCGGATAGTCGCGCGCGGCGACATTGTCATAGGGCGAATAGGACAGGATGGTCCTGAAGTCTTCGGCGCTCTCGGTCGGGTTACCCCATTCCGGCCATTCCGGCGGCGTCAGCGGCAGGCTGTGGTCGAGCATGGTGTTGAGCACGTCGACGAACGGCACCTCGGCGATGATGCCGGCGAACAATTCGCCGGCGCGATTGGCGACCGCGCCCATCAGCATGCCGCCGGCGCTGCCGCCATGGCCGACGATCCGCTTGGCGCTGGTGTAGTCGGCCTCGATCAGCGCGCGGGCTGACGCCGCGAAATCATCGAACGTGTTGGTTTTCTTCTTGCGCTTGCCGTCGAGATACCAGTTCCAGCCCTTGTCCGAGCCGCCGCGGATATGCGCGATGGCGTAGACAAAGCCGCGATCGACCAGCGACAGCCGATTGGCGGCGAACGAGGCCGGCATCGCCATGCCGTAGGAGCCATAGCCGTACAGCAGCAACGGCGCGCTGCCGTCGCGCGTGAAATCCTTGCGATGCAGGATCGACACCGGCACCTCGGCCCCGTCATGCGATTTCGCCATGATGCGGGTGGTGACATAGTCGGCCGGGTTATGGCCGGAAGGGATTTCCTGGCGCTTGCGCAAGACGCGCGCCCGGCTCGTCATGTCGTAGTCGTAGACTTCGGACGGCGTCGTCATTGATGAATAGGAAAAGCGCAAGTTCGTGGTATCGAATTCATAGCCGCCGATGGTGTTGAGCGAATAGGCCGCCTCGTCGAAGGCGATGGCATGTTCCTCGGATGTCGCGAGATCGCGGATGATGATGGCGGCCAGCGCATTGGCGCGCTCCAGCCGCACCAGATGGCCGCTATAGAGATCGATATCCATCAGATAGACACCGGCGCGATAGGGTATCAGGTCGCGCCAGTTCGCACGCTCGGGTGACGCCAGCGGCGTCGTGACGATCTTGAAGTCGATTGCGCCGTCGGCATTGGTCAGGATGAACAGTTGGTCGCCGCGGTCGGCGATCGAGTACTGCACGCCAACCTCTCGGATGGCGATCAGCCGCGGCGGCGCATCAAGATTGGAGAGGTCGATGATCCGTTGCTCGGACGTATCGTGATCGCCGCCGGCGATCACGCAGAAACGGCCGCTGGTGCTTTCGTGGAGATGGGTGAACCAGCCGGGATCCTGCTCCTGGTAGATCAGGATGTCATCCGCCTGCGGGGTGCCCAGCCGATGACGCCAGACCTGCATCGGGCGGTGATTGTCATCGAGCTTGACGTAGAAGAAGTGCGTGGAGTCCTCGCTCCACACCACGCCGCCGTCGGTGTCCTCGACCAGATCGTCATGGTCCTTGCCGGTGGCCCAATCGCGCACCCGGATCGAAAAATATTCCGAGCCCTTGATGTCGGCGCTCCAGGCCTCGAGCCTGTGATCGGGTGAATGCCGCGCGCCGCCGAACCTGAAATATTCGTGGTCGGCCGCGAGTTGGTCGCCGTCGAGAATGGTTTCAGTTTCGCCGCCACCACGCGGCATGCGGCTGAACAATTCATGCTGTCCGCCTTCGCGGAATTTGCGGAAATAGGCAAAGGGGCCATCCGGCGATGGCACGCTGGAATCATCTTCCTTGATCCGCCCGCGCATCTCCGTGATCAGCGTCTTTTGCAGGGCTTCCGTGTGACCGAGCAGGCTCTCGGTGTAGTCGTTTTCCGCTTCGAGATAGTTGCGGATATCCTTGTCGAGGATCGACGGATCGCGCAGCACCTCCTGCCAGTTGTCGTCCTTCAGCCAGGCATAATCGTCAGTCACCGTAACGCCGTGCAGGGTAAAGGAGTGCGGCCGGCGCGGTGCGACCGGCGCGGCAAGAGGCTGGTTGCGAGGCTGGTTGCGTGGGGATTGTGTCACGTGGATCCTCCGTCCTGCAGAAAGGCCTTATGCGCTCACAGTTTCGGCGAGCCAGTCGATCGCGGCCCTGGTGCCGCCCGCACCATGCGGGATGTCGAGCGCGCCCAGGCCCACCTCGATGACGCCAAGCGTGCCCAGGATCATCGGCGCGTTGATATGGCCCATATGGGCGATCCGGAACGCCTGACCCTGCAACTCGCCGATTCTCCACCCGCAGCACCTTGTCGCCCCGCGACAGCACGTTGCTGAGCGCGGCTTCCCAGGCGCCATGGCCGTTGGCGATATGGATGTAGGAGCGGCCCCTGGTCGCGAACAGTTTCGAGAGGTCGCGCAGCAGACTGTCGGTCAGTTCCACCATTTCGTCGGAATAGATATCGAGCGCGGGGCGATGCATCGCCCGCAGCACTTCGTCGGGCATGTTGGTGGGCCCGGGGATCGCCAGAAATTCCCGGCCTGCACGAACTGTCATTGTTGTTTTTCCTTGGGATCATTGCGAAGGCGAGGCTGCCGTAGCAGGAGCGGGCAGTCGCGATTTCGAAAGCGTTTTACGCGGGCGCGCGCGACAAGAAAAGCATCTCACCGCCTGGTTTCGCGGCAGCCGGCCCGTTCGGCTTCCTCGACCGAACAGAACCAGCGGGTGCCCTTGCTGATCTGCATCTTGATCTGCGCATACCAGCGGCTTTTGCGCGTATGAAAAATGCACTCGCCGGCGCCATTGATATTGCCCTTGATGGTGCAGTCGGGCGAGGGCGCGACCGCTCCAGACGCCGATGCCAGCAGAATCGCGCGCGCGTTCGTCGGCAGCTTGGTAGCTCCCAGGATCGTCGTTTTCTTGTTGCGGATGCGCCAGTCCCACGGCGCGATGAAGGCGCCTTGCCACATCCCGGCCTTGGCGTCGCGCGCGGCCTTTTCGTCGGCGTCGTAATCATGTGAGAAGTGCGTATAGGACAGCGCCCATCCGCTCGACACCAGCCATTTCTGGATGTCCTCGCCGTCGACATTGCAGCGTGCGACATTGCGGCCGCGCGGGTCGGTCCGCAGGACGTGGCAGGTCCAGCTCTTCTTGTCGGTGTGATGCATCAACGCGTCGCGCGCTGCGACCCCGCAGGTCCAGCGCTCGCCGGTATGGTTCAGGCATAACTGGTCGACCGATGGCGCATCGATACCGCCGAGCCTGATCCGGGAGCTGCCGATCATGATCTGGTCGCCGTCCCGTATCCTGGGAACGCCGGTGATGTCGGCGGCTTCTGCCATCGCCGGCAGCAGCAACAGCCCGATTGCGAGCAGGAATTTCATCAACATGCAAAAAGGCCGTCTTTAATTAAGATCATAAACAATATGACGCGGTCGAACAGGCGAACCGAATTGTGATGCGGATCGGGTCGGCGCACCAGCGCCGGCCGCACGCCATGCTGTCAACTTAACGCGAGAAACGGTTGCGATTTCCGTCTCGGCAACGGCGGTGCGTTCTCCCTCTCCCGTACAACTCGGGTTTACCCGAGTTGGGCGTCCTTATTTGTCGAAGTCGGATATATCTGACTTCGATGGGAGAGGGTTGAAGTGAGGGCGTACGCCCTATCGATTGAGTACCCCCTCACCCGATTTGCTGCGCAAATCGACCTCTCCCCACGGGAGAGGTGTAGAATTCCGCGTCGCGTTAGCTGGTCAGCGCGCGGCGGGCCAGCGCCAGTCCCATCAGCACGAAGGCGGAAGTCACCTCCGGGCCGCCGACCAGGATCCGCGTCGGGGTTTTCATCTTGTTCCATTCATAGGCCTTGAACGGCCCATGCCGTCCGCCCTCGCCAATGTGGCTGATGATGCAATGCAGGGCTGGCGTAAAGCTCGATGGCGAAGCGCCGAGATGACCGAGCGCGATCAGCGCCAGCGCGGCGTCTAAGACGTTCATCTCGGCTGCGATCAATTCGTTCTCGACATAGCCGAGCACCTTGCCGCGGATCAGCTCGAAGGCGCCGTCGGGATCGATCTTGCGCCGCGCGGCGGGCGGCAATGCCATGAAGGCCGCATAACAGCGGCCGAAATAGGCGCAATAGAGCTCCGGCAAATAATAGATATGCGAGCGCGGGTTGCTGAACGCGCCCGATAGCGTCAGCCGCTTCTGGAAACCGATGATGCGTTGCACCGTGTCGAGCCGCCGCGGCGTCTCGATCACCTTCCAGCGCGCCAGGTTGCGGAAGCTGACTTCGAGAACATCGAGATTGAGCGTCGGATCGAGGTCGTTGCCAAAGGGCCGCTCGCCCGCGAGATTGTCGATCCAGGTCACGATGCCGCCGTCGTAATCGATGTTGTCGTTGAGCGGCACGGTGACGCGCGGCTGGTTGCTGCCGCCGCCGACCTGATAGCCGGCGTAGAAGTCGATGAGCGGCTGCTCGAGGATCGGGTCGGTCGAGCCGGCCTGGGTTGCCGCGGAGAACGAGCAGGCGGTGGTATCGCAATCCGGCACATAGATGCCGAAGCCAAGATCCTGCTTGATCTGCGCGAAGAACCGGCTGAAGCGCGGATGCGGCGCCGGCGGCAGCGCGGTGACGACGTGGAACGGCGCGCCATCGCGGGCACGCACCTCTTCCTTGCTGGTGACGACGCAGAACTCGACCATGTCGGCGATGGCGCGGCGCGCGGCATTGGTTTGGTCCGGCGAAGCGAGGCCGGTTTCGGTAAAGCTCAGCAGCGCTTCGGTGAAGAACGCATCGTAATAGGCCGAGCGGTGCCGGATCTGCACCGGCTCCCACATCGGCTCGGCGATGCCGCGCCAGGGCGGGTTGATCAGCGCCCGCGCCGGCGAGCGCGCGATGAATACCCGCGCCAGATTGAACAACAGCGTCGAGTTCTTGTAGCCGCGGGAGTTGAGGCCGCTCAGCGCCATCAACAGTTCGCGGCCGCCGCAATCGGGGTCGCCGATCAGGTTGAAGGCGGCATAGGTCGGAATGAAGCCGTTGCGGCTGAACGAGCGCAAAAGATGCGCGCCGCAGCTGCGGATCGCCGCCTCGATCTCCGCGATCTCAGGCATGCGCCCCGCCGCCGACGCGGCGGGTGGGTTCGGGTGCTTCAGCTCGATAGTGTCGAGTAGCGCCGCCACCGGCCGGCCGATCGCGTCCCAATTCGGCGAGGCGTCATCGCGGGCCCGGATCAGCGCCTGCTGCAGTCCCGCAAGCCGTTCGCCGTCGCGCAGCTCCGCCAGTCCGGTCCGCCGCAGCAGGGCCCGCAACGCCGGATTGCCGAGCGCGGTGCGATAGAACTTGCCGAGATGATGGTCGCCGCCGCCATATTTCGAAAGGACCGGATCGCAGACCTCGTACAGCGACGGGCCGTCCTTCCGGGCCATCAGCGCGCGGCAAGCGGCTCCGGCGATTTGGTGAAAATTCATCAATGCTTTTCCGCGTGGAACCCAGAATAGGGCCTCGCCAGGGTTCCGCCAGATCCTCTTCCCGCGACCGCCGCCCGTCCTTTAATCTACCCGCAAGTGCTTGAAAAGTTGCATGAATAGCCCGGAAACGTGAATGTGAAGGGGATCACGGTCGGTCGGAAAAGTTTGAGGGAGAATATTAACTGAAACCGGGATGCTATGCCGGCCGAAAGTGCGAGCCGGGCGTTAGCTGCACGGCCCCCTTCGATGGCTTTGGCGATGTTGCCTGGAAAGTCCAGCCAGGCTAAAGGAGCGTTTGTTGCAGTGCCGCAAATTGAGCGCATTTGGACCTTAATAGGCCGGCCAATCCCCCAACCCCAGCAGGCTTTGGCACGACTAACGGCGTGCCTGTGGCGAGGACTGAACCGTGATGCATGTACCCAAGCTTCGCCTTTCCCGCCGTTCGATCACCATTGCCGTGGCTTTGGCCGGCATGGCGTCGCTGGCGATCGGCGCCCATGCGGCGCTGAACAAGCGGGCGCTCGATGCGGCGAAGGCGATTGCCACCGAGCAGGATAATGTCGTCACCAGCCACTCCTCGCGGATCGCATTGGTGATCGGCAACGGCCACTATCCGGATGCCTCGGCGCCCCTGACCCAGCCGATCAACGACGCCCGGGCGCTGAGCGCGGCGCTGCGCCGCGACGGCTTTGAGGTCGACGTGGTGGAAGACGCCAGCCGGGACGACATGACCCGCGCGGTTACCCGGCTGAAATCCCGGATCCGCCCCAACTCCACGGTGATGCTGTTCTTCGGCGGCTATGGCGTGCAGGCCGGCCGCGAGAGCTACATGATCCCGGTCGATGCCGCAATCTGGCGGGAAGTCGATGTCCGCCGCCAGGGCATCAGCATCGAATCCGTGCTCGACGTGATGAAGGAGCAGGGCGCCCGCACCAAGCTCGTGGTGATCGACGCTTCGCGCCGCAATCCCTATGAACGCCGCTTCCGCGCATTCTCCCACGGCCTTGCGCCGATCAGCGCGCCCGACAATGCGCTGATCCTGTCGTCGGCGACGCCGGGCCAGGTAGCCCACGACTCCAGCGGCCTGCACAGCGTGCTGATGACCGAGCTGCTCAACAATCTCGGCGGCAAGACCGGCATCGAGGCCGCCTTCAACAAGACCCGCGCCGCGATCGCGCGTTCGTCCGAAGGCGAGCAGGTTCCCGCGGTATCGTCATCGCTGGTCGAAGACGTGAACTTCGGCGCGAGCGAAAACGCCGGCGGCTGACCGGAGTTCACGCGAACCGCTATCGACTCCCGGATCAAGTCCGAGGGCATGCTTCGCTCGAAAACGCTCTACTTCCCGAAAATCATTTCGCGAAAATCTCGGCCGCGCCTGAGCACATCCTCGCGTGCGTCCTGGTTGCCGGGCTCGCGCCGGCGCTTGCGGCCCGGATCGTCGAAATCGTGCGTGGCGTCCTCATAGTCGACCAGCGTGATCGGGCTGCCCTTGTCGGCGGCCGGATCGAGCAAGCGGTGGCAGGTCTCTGGCGATACCAGGGAATGTCCCCGCTCGTGCCGGCCTAGTTGCCTGAGATCATGTGATTCACATCACGGTGGGTCGTCGATCCCGTGCCTAGTCTTTCGGGATGCAAGACGGTGCTGATACCGGCCTTGGCTGCAACGGGAGACAGACATGAACGCCACGGACATGAACCGCCTGGAAAACGAAACCATCCGGCTTTCGGACGACGAACTCGAGACCGTATCGGGCGGAAGAATCAAATGGTCCGATATCCACATGGACTACAACGCTCAACTTGACCTGCGCAACACCGCGCCGCCGCCGACGCGATACGCCTAGGATGACAAGCGAGGCTGCCGATGCGGTCGGCGGCCTCGTTCGGTTGTAAGAATGCAATCGCCGCTGCTGAAGTCGCATGATCGTGCTACGTCGTAGATTATCGCACGCGACCCGCGTTTCGAACCCACCGTTCTTGAATAGTTTGGGCACCACTAACCCGCAATCGATAAGTAAGCATGCGGGAGCTGACGCCGTAGATCCCTTGAGCCTGCATCAGCAGACCGTTTCGAAGGACGTAAACGGTCGCCTCGTTTGGCATAAGCAACGTTCCGGCTAGATAGTTCGCCTCCGCCTCAACGCCTCCGTCGCGTGCACGTTCACCACTTTCGGTCAAAGGAGGCGTGCACCTATGACCCAGGAAGCAATGTGCCAATTCGTGGCAGACGTTGCTTCTCTGCCGATAGGGATGATGAGAATCATTGTGCACGATGGTAGTCTGGATTCCTCGCGGCACGGTAACCGCCGAAAAAAAAGAAGAGTTCTCGCTGCAGAGAAACGTTGATTCTGGGTTGATGCGACTTAAGGG
>JAGXAJ010000154.1 GCA_018971625.1 Pseudomonadota bacterium | reverse complement strand
CTGATCCCGGGCTCCGGCAGCACGTTGCGCATCAATGGCAGCGCTTATATTTCGACCGATCCGGCGTTGCTGGAATCGTTCAGGATGGAAGGCAAACCGCCGCGCACCGTCATCGTCATGACGGTGGACGAGCTATATTTCCAATGCGCCCGCGCCATCATCCGTTCCGATCTCTGGAATCCCGACAAGCGCGTCGACCCCAAGAGCCTGCCTACTCCCGGACAGATCCTGGCCTCGTTGAGCGAGAACACCGTCGGCGGCGAGAGCTACGATCGGGAATGGCCGGAGCGTGCACAAAAAAGCATGTGGTGATGCGTCGCCCGCGTAGCGGCGCGAAATATCACGCGGCGACATCCCACAGCCGGAACGAGCCCCTGACCAGCGCTTTGCGGCCCTCCTCAGTGAGCATGACTTGATCGTCGGCCCATGCGGCAAGACCAAGCGCGACGAGCTGGTCGACGATAAGCCGATTCAAGGCCCGGCGTTTCGCGGCAGGCAGGCGTAGCGCTTTCAGCACTTCCCATTGACAGGTTGAGAGGTCGTGATCGAATTCCGCGTTCATGAATCCTCGAATCGCTGCCACTTTGCGGCTGCATTAGCGCGGCCGCATGAACGCGATGCGACATTTCGAGCACGCTTTTGCCAATGCCGATTGTCATGCAATTGACTAAAGTCATGGCGCGCGCCAACAAGAGCGTCAGCATTTCCGCACTTTCGGATTCGCTCCATGGCTGATTTTCACGATGGCTGATTTTCACGGCGTCTTTCCCTATCTGGTCTCGCCGCTGGATGCCGGGGGCCGGATCCGCGCCGATGTGCTGGGCCGCCTCTGCGACGATCTGATCGATTCCGGCGTCCACGTTTTGACACCGCTCGGCTCGACCGGCGAGTTCGCCTATCTGAACCAGGCGCAGCGTGTTTGCGTGGTGCAGGCCACGGTCGAGGCGGCGGCCACACTGGACGGCTGCTGTCGATCATCAATCGCTGCGGCGATGCCATCAAGGTGTTCTCGGCGTCAGCCCATATCCCTGCGGTGGTGATGCTGATCGGCGGTGTCGGCTGGATGGCCGGACCAGTATGCCTCATTCCGCGCCAGAGCGTTGCGCTCTACGAGCTCTGCAAGCAGGCGCGCTGGGACGAGGCAATGGTATTGCAGCGACGGCTATGGCGGATCAACGAAGCCTTCGCGCGCTACAACCTTGCGGCCTGCATCAAGGCCGGCCTTGCGATTCAGGGCTACGAGGTCGGCGATCCCATAGCGCCGCAGCCGCCGCTCACGGCCGGGCAGCGCCAGGCCGTCGAAGCGGTATTGCGCGATATCGGGTGAGTGGCACGGAGAGTGCATTAAATCCCGCCGTCATTCCGGGGCAACCCGCAGGGTTGAGCCCGGAATCCGTACGCCCGGTGGTGATGATTACGCAGTGACTTAGTCTTGTGCCAAAAGCGAACACAGGGGTTATGGATTCCTGGGGCTCGTGCTCCACACGCCCCGGAATGACAGCAAAAATTCTCCACCCCCATCAAGCCATTCTGATACTTTGCCGACATGCTTCCTGGAGGATTCGATGCGAAAATTATTGACCGTGCTCGTGACGCTGGCGATGCTGAGCCTGACCAATTGCGGCTATAACGCCATCCAGAGCAACGACGAGCAGGTCAAATCGGCCTGGTCGGAGGTGCTGAACCAGTATCAGCGTCGCGCCGACCTGGTGCCCAATCTGGTCAATTCGGTGAAGGGCTTTGCGCAGCAGGAAAAGGACGTGCTGCTCGGCGTCACCAACGCCCGGGCCAAGGTCGGCAGCATCCAGGCCACGCCTGAACTGATCAACGATCCCGGCGCATTCGCGAAATTCCAGGCCGCGCAGGGCGAACTGACCAGCGCGCTGTCGAAACTGCTGGTGGTTACCGAGAACTATCCGCAGCTCAAGTCCGATGCGCTGTTTCGCGATTTGATGGCGCAGCTCGAGGGCACTGAAAATCGCATTACGGTGGCGCGCAACCGCTACATCAAGGCGGTGCAGGACTACAATGTCGGCATTCGCACCTTCCCGACCAACCTGACGGCGATGGCGTTCGGATATAAAGAGAAGGCGAATTTCACCGTCGACAATGAAAAGGAAATTTCGAGTGCGCCCAAGGTGGACTTCAATCCGGCGCCGGCGCCCGCGCCCGGCAAATAACGCGGACGGGACCCGCGCGCGGTGAACGTCGCCAGAGCCTCCCTCGTTGCGCTATTATTGTGCTGGGCGTTCGCGTTCGGGCAAATGGCGGCGTTCGCGCAAGTTCCGGTGCCGCCATTGAGCGGACCGGTGGTCGATCAGACCGGTACGCTTTCGAGCGACGAGATCGCTTCACTGACCCAGAAAATCAGGGATTTCGAGGCGCGCAAGGGCAGCCAGATCGCGGTGCTGATCGTGCCGACCACGCAGCCCGAGGAAATCGAGCAATATTCCATCCGGGTGGCGGAGGCCTGGAAGATCGGTCGCAAGAAGATCGACGACGGCGCGATTCTTTTGGTCGCCAAGAACGACCGCAAGCTGCGCATCGAGGTCGGCTACGGCCTCGAAGGGGCGCTGACGGACGTCACCAGCGAGCGCATCATTGACGAGATCATCACGCCGAAATTCAGGAACGGCGACTTCGCCGGCGGGATTTCCGCAGGCGTCGATCGCATCATCGGCGTCATTAACGGCGAGCCGCTGCCGCCGCCGCCAAAGCGGTCGCAGCGAAGCAACACGTCCATCTCGCCGGAGTTTTTCAATCCGACCAACCCGTTCGTCATCATCGGGGTATTATTCCTCGGCAGTTTGATGCGCAGCATGCTCGGCCGGTTGATCGGCTCGGCGGTCGCGGGCGGCGTGGTGGCGCTGTTGGTGTGGTATTTTCTCGGCTCGCTGATCTTTGCGGTCATTGCCTTCGTCGCCGTTGGGCTGTTCACGATGATCAGCGACGGTTTCCACTCGTCGATGCCGTATGTCGGCGGCGGGGGCTGGTCGAGTAGCGGGCGCTCAGGCGGCGGCTGGAGTTCGGGCAGCGCCGGCGGCTCCTTCAGCGGCGGTGGCGGCAGTTTCGGCGGCGGTGGCGCGTCGGGTAGCTGGTAGAGAGAACTGGTACATGGGCATCGCGCGCATCGGCAAACATCTGATCGAGCACCGCTGGCGCGTGCGACGGCTGTTCACGCCGCGGGTACTCGATGCGATCGAGCAGGCGATCAAGACGGGCGAGACCACCCATGCCGGCCAGGTCCGCTTCGTGGTGGAAGGCGCGCTCGATGGCGCGCCGCTGTTTCGCGGTCAGTCAGCACGGCATCGCGCGCTCGACGTGTTCTCGCACCTGCGGATCTGGGACACCGCGCACAACAATGGTGTCCTGATCTACCTGCTGCTGGCCGACCGCCAGGTCGAGATCGTCGCCGACCGCGGCATCGATGC
>JAGXAJ010000153.1 GCA_018971625.1 Pseudomonadota bacterium | reverse complement strand
ACGCCGAACCCGCGCCTCAAGGTCAACATAGCTGAACAACTCGCCTGTTCGATCGTCGTCGCCGCGCACGCACCACCTCCGAATCTCGTCGGAGCAAATGAATCACGGTCGCCGCTCGGCGGCGAGCGCCTTTTTCAACAGCCTGCTAGTGGAGCGGTGTTGATGTCGGATATTGCCATGGGGATTCTCCTGCGGCTCGCAAAGCCGGCGTCCCAAAGCCAACATGTACCGTTGCCGAACAAACCTGTGGCGCTTTTCCGGGTTCCTTTCGCCGGTGCCGACACGCAAAATTTTTCAATTTTCGGGCCCCACAGCGCCCTAAGCAGGGAGGATCATCGCGCGCGAAAAGTAAACGGGGAGGGTAAAACTACGGATATGCACGTTGAGGTTTAGTGCCGATTTGATCGATGGACCGCCGGCGTTTGATCGATCGGCTACCCAGCCGATCCTCTGTATAAGTACTTTAATACCTATTCCGGCTATTTTGCTTCAAAATACCGTAATTCTACGGTCCCCAAAATTAACCATGATCACCCAATGCCCTGTTACACAAACGTCATGTCACACAATGACAAACGGATCGGCGATTCCAGACTTTCGAAGTGGATCGAGCGCGACCCGTCGGGCGATAATGAATTTCGAATTCTCCGCTTGGCCGCAGCCGAACCATGGCCAGGCGATGACGGCGGCGTGGTACGCCAACTCAATGGGCCGTTGACCGCGCTCCTGATCTATATCGGCGAGATCAAGAAGCATAGCCACCAGTTCGCGGAGGCTGGCGGAAACCGGGCTTACCTTCAGCAGGTGGTAGAAAATGCGCTGCAGCAGACTGAGCGCGTCTGCGCCCTGGTCAGGCAGATTGCGAATCCCCAGGATGGTCCTTTCGCGACGCCGCAGCGCGGGGCTGCATTGGCCGGTTGCGCCAAAGGCGCCGTCGATGCATCCGCCGCGATGCTTGCGTCCGACCCCGGTCGGAAGCCGCTGACCAAGCGTGAACGCGAGGTATTGGGTCTCATCAGCGAAGGCCATTCCAACAAGCAAGGCGCGCTGCGAATGGGCATCAGTCCGCGAACGTTTGAAAGCCACCGCGCCGAGGCGATGCGCAAACTGGGCGCGCGCAATACCGCGGACCTCGTCCGAAAGGCTCTGTCGCATCGGAGCGCGGTGTAACGAATGCCGGCGATGTCCCGCTCTGGCCTTGCTCAGTAAAGGTCTTCCGCGAACGCAGAGAAACGGGGCGCGGGCCGTAGCGCGCCGAGCGCAACCTTGGGTTCGGCCGGAAGAATAAGGGTAATGCTCCAGCGCGTCGGAACGCTCGATTTGCACTCCAGCACCGAGCGAACGTGTCCGGTGACCGTCGATCCGTTGTAGGTAGCCGTTGCTGTCCGACCGTTGAACTGCGCGATGCGGAAACGACGGACTTCCTTCTGGTCGGCCGTCTCGAACGTGAACATAGATACCTCCCGTGCTCACGTCACTCTCGCTATTTAACATTAGCCGTCTATGAAAATTCGTAACCGTAAAAGTACGGCCGCGTTGTGCCGGCGGCGCCCGGTCGGAGGAGGCGCGACGACTCCTGCGCTGGGCGATATCTGCGGAACAATTGACGCGAGCCGGCCGCTGTCAGGCTCGTGCGGCGCAGCCTGGTCTGGTTCGGGAATATCTCAGGATAGACGCCTTGAATGGCCTGGCAATGTAATCGCACGTCGGCCTTCTTTGCAGCGATACGCCGGTCAATGCTCGCAGCGAGGCCGAAGTAGCCTGTCGTAATGGGCCTTGACCGTCGCGTAGCATTCGCAGGCGGACCTGCGGAGACTGTCGGGATCGTTGAGTTCGAGATGTCCCCGACTATAGTGGATCAAGTTGGCCTGCTGTAGCGTATTGGCCACCAACGAAACGCTGTTGCGTCGCGCGCCGATCATTTGCGCCATGGATTCCTGGGTGAGAAACAGCTTGTCGCTGCCGGCGAAATCACGCGTCTGTAGCAGGCATCGCGCCAGCCTGGATTCCACGGAGTGGGAGGCATTGCACCCGACGGTCTGCTGAATTTGCGCATGCACCGCCAACCCGTGCCGCATCAGTGTGGCGCGGAACGTGGTGCTCTGGTCAGCTGCGTCGCGCAGGCGATCGACACCGAGTGCCGATGCAACGCCAGGAATCAACACCACCGCGCTGTTCAGCGCGATCGGATCTCCAAGCGCCGAGAATGCGCCGAAGACACTGTCACGCCCGATCATCGCTACCTGGATTTGCTCGCCGCGGGCAAGCTTCACGATAAGGGAAATGACGCCGCGGTGCGGCAGATAGGCGCGCTTGAGCGTGTCGTCGATTTCGACCAGCACCAGATCCTCGGACAGATCGACGGTTCTCAGGTGCGGGCGGATCAATTCAAAATCATCCGTGCTGAGCGCGGACAAGAAACCGTTTGGTGGGCGAGAAGCCGATGGCCGAGAAGCCGAGTCCAAAGCAGTCTCCCGCATGAATGGAGCACAACCGGTCTCTGGGAGGTTGACGTCCGCGCAGGTTAGCCCGGCGAAGGTCATTGGCAAGGATAATCGGTAAAATCAGCTCATCACAGCAGTGTGGTTGCTGAAATTCGATGCAGCGAGCTGCGCCGATCCCAAGTTTTAGTCACTGCGTCGCTGGCAGCTGGACAATGCCAGCCTGCTGCAGCGCATAGCGAGCTACACCGCGTTACGCTGCGTTCCAATCATTTGCGCCTGCCGTTCCCGGGTCAGCGGCAGGCTTTGCTTGTCGCGCAGCTCGTGCGCGCGTAGCGGCCGGAGCGATAGCCGTTCCTCGACTGAAATGAGGCGGATCGCATGCGGCTGATTGCTGTACTTGCGCGAGTGGGACTTGTTGGTGGCGCGAGCAGCACACGAACGGGCGCGCTACGGCCGGCGGTTACTGCGACTGGTTATTGCCGGTTCGATCCTCCAGCCGTCGGACAACCGAACAACAATTGAAATGATGCCGTTCTCCGGTGGATACACATGCGCCAATGATGCGCCGGTCTCGCCCGGGACGATTCCCTCTTTACCTATTCGACGGGTCAGAGGGCCGTACCCTCGTGATGCGTCAGTTGTGGTCTCGGGTTAATCGGTTCTGGTCTGCTGTTGCTGTCGGTTAATGTGCTGACTTGCAAGCAATTATTAACCGTAGATAGCGCAGAGCGCCCAAATTCTCTGTGTTGGTAGTTGTACGGGGGTGCAGCTTAACGAACGGGTAGCGCTAGTGGGACAGTGTGGCAGGGACGCCAAGTGAAATAATGGCGTTGCGTCAATCAGTGTCCAAATCCAGAAGGGTATAGTCATGACTGGTATTGTTCTCTCGGCATCGGTTCGCCAGAACCTGCTTTCGCTGCAATCCACCGCTTCGCTGCTCGCCACCACGCAGAACGACCTCGCCACCGGCAACAAGGTCAACTCCGCGCTGGACAACCCGACCAGCTACTTCACCGC
>JAGXAJ010000016.1 GCA_018971625.1 Pseudomonadota bacterium | reverse complement strand
CGATGATCGAAGAATTCCGCGGCCGAGCGCTTATTCCGCTCGGTGATGGCATGAAGCGCGCTGGACGCCCGAGCGAGTTTCAGAATCTCCTTCGTAATCCCGTGCATATAGATTGCGAGCGAGGCGCCGCCAAAGCACACAAGCGCTATCCGGAGCTCCTTCTCGCGCAAGATCTACTCCAGCCTGAGATTCCCGACGTTTCACAATAACAACACCTTAAGACCGCTGCTCTGATGAGCGAAGGACTGCGGATGGCGGCCACAAACAGGTTCGCCGAACCGCTTGCGCCAATGGTTCAGTCATGCTCGTGCGGGAAAACGTGCTGGAAGAACTCATACAGGTTGTCAGTTGGTCGAACGAAGGCGATATCCGATACCGGTTTCGGTCAAGATGTTTGTGGCTGTTCAGGATCAGCCTCGACTTTCTTTCGGAGCTGGCCAACGTAGACCCTGAGGTATTGGGCGTCGACGGTCTCATCCCATAGTTCGCCGATCAGAAACTTATGGGTGAGGACCTTCCCCGCATGCTGCACGAGAACTCGCAAGAGTTCGTATTCTCGCCAGGCGCATCGTTAACCGGAAGAGCGGGCGCTTCGAGCTAGAGAAGTTCGAGGCCACTACGAGATCGCGCAGGTCGATCTCATCAACAAGAAGCGAGTCGGCAAGCCGATCACAGTTAGAGGCTCAAGAAGCGAGCATCGCTTTGTACATCTCCGATCCCTCCTACGCTTTCCGGAGCATTGCCGCAATTGTTGGCTTTCTTAGTTGTCGAGCAACGGCAAACACGCGTAAGGTCGAAATCGTCTTTGTTTATAAGGTCGACCGGCTAACGAGGTCGCTCGCCGATTTTGCCAATCTCGTCGAGCTCTTCGATGCCAATGGGGTGTCGTTCATCTCAGTCACCCAGCAGTTCAACACTACGGCCTCGATGGGTCGGCTGACGCTCAATGTTCTGTTGTCCTTCTGCCCGGTTCGAACGGGAGGTCACCCCGGAGCGGATCAGGGACAAGATCGCTGCTTCCGGGGCGACATCCTGCCTGGCGAGCAGCCACCGATCATGGATCGCGCTCTGTTCGATGCGGCCCAGCAGGAGCTGGACGCGGGCCACCCTATGACCCCGACGCATGCGACAAGGGTTAGCATCCGCTATCGCTATTATATGTCGCGACCTTGCCTGCATAGAGAAGCCAGGACCGCCAAGCTCGGGTCCGTTACGCGTGTTCCGGCAGCCGATATCGAAGGGAGCCGTCGTCAAGTCCGTCCACGACCGCCTCAAAGGCCTAGGCGGCACGGCGAACCCATCGGTCCCAGTCGCGGCGCCATCGCGCAACAGATCGAGCGCATTGACTACAACGTCCTGCTCCTGTGCACTGGCAACAGTGCCCGCTCGATCCTCGCCGAGTCGATCATGCGCAGGGATGTGCCGGCCGGTTTCGCTCCTTCTCCGCCGGCAGCCAGCCGAAGGGCAAGGTGAATCGGTTGCCCTGAAGGTTCTGGAGACAGCGAATTACCCGATCGATGGAATGCGTTCGAAAAGCTGGTTGGAATTCGCCGCACCGGACGCCCCTTTCGCGGCGCTTGGCAGCCGAAGCGCTCGGCACTGGGACTCTCGTCGTTACCGTGGTCGGCTCCGGCATCATGGGCGAAACGTTGACCAAGGACGTCGCTCTTGCGCTTCTCTGCAATACCTTGCCGACGGGGGCCATCCTGGTTGTCCTGATCACGGCGCTGGGTTCGATCTCCGGCGCGCATTTCAATCCGGCCGTCACGCTTGTCTTCACTGGCAAGCGCAAGCTGCCGGTCAACGAAGCCGCGTCTTACGTGATCGCGCAGATCGCCGGCGGCATCGCGGGAACGATGGCCGCGCATCTTATGTTCGGACTGCCCCTGCTCGACTTCTCGACGAAGGTTCGGACCGGAGGGCCGCAATGGTTTGCCGAAGCCGTCGCCGCGTTCGGGCTCGTCGCGACGATCCTGGCGGGCATTCGCTTTCAGCGGACCGCCATCCCCTGGCTGGTCGGCTTGTACATCACGGCGGCCTATTGGTTCACCGCCTCGACGTCATGGCGAACGCTCATGGGCGCTCAGGCCTGACTACCCTAGGCGGAGGGAACACTGGCGGGATGCTGCTGCGAACGGAAAAGAGGTCACAGTTTTGTGATGACCTTCTGTGAAAGCTTTTTGAAGCGATCGGGTTGCCACCGCACCCGTGGCTGCCCGGGACTTGTGCCCGACGCTGCGCTAAAAGGGCTTCCCCCGCAACGGCAGCACGTCGAGTGAAACTGTGCGATTTCTGGTCTTTGTCTGTATAATCCTTGTCGCCGCCGCCGTGGGAGCCTTCCATGCTATGGCACCGTCACGGCGGGTGGGCGCGTGGTCTTGGATCGCGCTTTGCGCAGTGCTGCTGATAGCGTTCGCGGCATCCTTCGTGATGCTGGGCGCCAGCGCCGAGAAAACGCTGTTTTCAATGGTGGTCTATTTCCTGAACTGGAGCATGGCGGCTGGCGGCGCGGCCGTCTGCATCGGCGTAATCGCGGGACTTGGACTGGCGCTGGCGTTCAAGCGGTGACCCATATCTGTCCTGTGAGGTAACGCGCTCCCTACAATTCAGGAGAGTTGGCCCACCCCTCGACATCGGCGGCTGTCTCCGCTTTTTCAATTTTGGCGAGTAGTTTATCGCGCTCGGGACCGGGAGACATCGTGTCAGCACGCTCCCGCATCCCCTCAATGAACGACGACATCGGATCGTTAAAAGGGACCGATGATTGGAAACGTTGTCGAAGCTGCATGTCGCCCTCCTTGTAGTTGCATGGCGGACCATTAACGGCCGACGAATGTGTCCGGTTCCCGGCGAAGGGAGGGAGCCGGTCGAAGGATTGGTGAGCGGCCCCCAGCACTTGATGAATGGCCCAAAACCAAAAGTGCGTCCCTTTGATTCACATCAAGCGTCGCCGTTCGGTTTCATTTATCGTTTGTTGGTGGTCACGAGCGCGCCTCCTTCGGCGGCTCCAATACCGGCCCAAGGCGAGTGGCGGCAAAGAAACCACTCGGCCAACTCGAAAAGGATGCGGTCGTCAGGTCGTCATGAACCCTTCCGACCGCACCAATCCTTGAACCAACCTCGACACCTTACAATCCCAACAACTTATCGCGTTGAGTGGTTATGCGGTCATCGACCGTGTTCGTTTAATTTCATTTCACAGCCGCGAGGGCGGCGTTTGCCTGCTTCTCCATCGCTTCGGCTTTCTCAACAAGCTCGACATTGGTCAGGCCATTGATGAAGGAGATGGCGACTGACCCGGCGCGATTGGCGTCTTCGCCGGCTTCGACAAACACTCCAAACGGTCAAGATCGCTGAAATTTTTCGATGCCCGCGCGTTCCGAATGCACTTGCTGTTCTGCGTCGCAGAGTACTCCGCTTCGCCACGAGATTCGGTTGATCCGCCGGTCTGCTAAAACCGTTTCGTGAAGCGAGAGAAGAACGATGCGATTGACGCCGAGGCGATTTGCAAGGCAGCTCAGCGGCCGAGCATCCGGTTCGTTGCCGTGAAGAGTGAAAAGCAACAAGCGGCAGGTCTGGTGTATTTCGAACTCGTGATCTGCTGGTGCGGCAGCGAACTCAGCTCGTCAACGCCGTCCGAGAACACCTCACGGAATATGGTTGGATCGCTCCCAAGGGGCCCTCCCACATGGCGAGGCTTGCCGATGTGATCGAGGAAGGAGAAGAAATGGCCAGCTCGCTCCCCAAAGCGGCTCTCGCCATGATCCGATTGATGTTAGACCAGTTCGCCGGCCTCTACGGCAAGATCGCGGATCTCGACAAAAGTGATCGCGCGGCGTGCTCGCGAGAACGAAGTCACACGTAGGCTGATGACTATTCCTAGCATTGGCCCGATCTCCGCTACCGCAGTTGCCGCCCTGGCTCCGCCAGCCGAGACATTTGCCAAAGGTCGTGACTTCGCCGCCTGGCTTGGTCTAACGCCTCTTCAAAGATCGACGGGCGGCAAGCAAAAGCTCGGCGGAACATCCAAGATGGCGAGCGCACGCTACGGCGCCTCCCCATCATCGGCAGCAGCGCCGTCGTACAACAGGCGAGCAAACGCGGTGCGCCAAAAGATTCGTGGCTCGAACAGATGCTGGCTCGCAAGCCCCGCATGGTGGTAACCGTCGCGCTTGCCAACAAGATAGCGCGCATCGCTTGGGCGCTGCTTGTGAAGCGGGAGAATTACAGGGCTCCGGTCGCGGCCATGGCGTAATCCAGGCCGGACTGGAGGTCGTCAGAGGTGTAGTCGGGGCGAGACGGGATCGGAAGAACCAGAAGGACTCATCGTGCCTAGAGCACGCGTCAATGATTTGGTTCCGATCCGCAAACTCCCACACAGGCCCGCAGCTCCACCGCTGCATCCAGAGACCGGACAGATGGCAGCTTCCGACTACGTGCCGATCGGGGCGTCCACAGATGACTCATTCCCCTAATAATGTACCTGCTGCGCTCGTAGCTAAAGTCAATCAGGGGGAAGCGGGCGAGCGCGAGCACTCGCAATGTCGGATTGGGTCAGAACCAGCGAATATCGACGTTTCAAGAAGCTGCTTAAGATGGAAAGGATTCGCAAAGGCGCTCCGTCATCGAGCGGGAGTTAGCCGGAGAAGAGGCAAAGCTACCGGAGCTCAAGAAGCAGGGCGAGAGAAAGGAGGGCTGACGGTGTCGTCCCACTCGCGCCAATGCGTTGGATGCACGTTCACAGGCGAATGTGTCTTTGAATTTACCCAACCGTGCAGAACACGGCGGCACGGAAATACGAGCGAGTGGACCCCATCGCGCTCGATCACCGCTAGATCCAGATCACGATCAAACGGCGCGGTTGCTATAGATTGCCATTCCATATTTAAATCGTCGGATTGTTTGGCTTCGCCGGCTTCGATTCCCATCGATTGATGTTTACTCATGACGACTGCTCGTCCAATGAGCGGTACCATGAGTTCTCCTCGGGCGGCGAATGACAGGCACTCCAGAGTCAGTGGCGCTTCTCCGCTCCGAGCGTGCTGCTTTCCATGCACACGCCTGCTGCTCAAGCTTTGCAGCCCAAGCCTCATCGACAGCGTGAGGCGGCATAATTTTCTGCATTAAAATTCCTCCAACTGGATGAGCCAGATACGGCCGATCGCAGGCTCTGGCGATCGTTACCATCCTGGTGGAACAATACAGCTAGCCGTCTAGCGCTTGAAACAACCCGATGGCGGCGACGAGAGTTGCAAACCCAAGGCACCTGGAAGCGTCGAGATCATGCTGACCTCCTGAGCTAAATGTAGGCGCGATCAACATCTCTCATATCGGAAGATGCCCACCTTCGAAATTCGGGTGGGTTGCTTAAGGGCTTGTACGGAAGGTAGTTGCTCGCGCCGGAGTTTTGCGGAACCTCCGGGTTTATACTTAGGGACACGACCCGAATTTCGGTTTTCTTGGAAATGGGCAGACTTCCGGCCACGAACCGATGAAAACTGGAGTTCTCACATGCTCACCGCAGCCGCCAACCCTTCGAACTATATCCGCCCGTCCGAGCCGGTTCGGATAACCGCTTTTCCGAAAGACCCTCTCGGTGTGATGGGTGCTACGATGCGATTTGGCCGCAACGCCGAAATCTTTGGTGAGGACGAGGAGGCGGAGTACCTCTACCAAGTCATTTCCGGGGCTGTGCGTACCTACCGCATGCTAGACGACGGACGCCGACAAGTCGTCGCATTCTACCTGCCTGGCGACGTCTTTGGGATGGAGGCGGCCAATGTCCATCGGTGCTCGGCAGAAGCTATTGCCGAATCTCAGGTGCTAGTGCTCAACCGCGCAAGCGTAATGGGCCGCGCCGAACGTGAAATGGATTTGTCACGCCAGCTCTGGATGCTCATCATCCGCGAGCTGCAGCGCGTGCAGCAGCATTCGCTGGTCCTAATCAAGAGTGCCGAAGAGCGCGTCGCAGGTTTCTTGCTCGAAATGGCTGGCCGCTATCCTGGTAACGGTGCAATCGAATTGCAAATGTCGCGTCGGGACATAGCGGATTATCTCGGGCTGACCATCGAGACGGTATCGCGTACCTTTACCCTGCTCGTGCAATCAGGGGCTATTTCGCTCGAAACTTCCCGCCGTATTCAATTCCGTAACCGCGCGGCACTGCGGCGTCTGGATGCGTAACTATGTGAGTTTTGCGGTGAATCATTCAATCTATAGCATCGATCGCATGACGCATCTGAAGGTCGTCGTGATCGCCCTAGCATTGGTGATCGCGCTCATCAGTATAGTGATGTCGTCTCGCATCATTTCGAAGGTTGATACCGTCGCCGTGGTCAAGGCAGGCACGCGGGTGGCGATAACAAGCTCGAATCTTGCCGTTACCCGGTAATGGAGGACAACCAATGCGAAGCCGAGGACGTAGTAAGCCACGTGTGAAGGCAGTAGCCAACCCAGAACCCTTTGAACCCGTGATGTTGGCGATCGCCACCGTGCTGAGCGCCGCCATCATCTCGTTTGCCTGGTTGAGCTAAAGCGGCGGCCGCACTTTCGGTCGCGTCGCTGAATGCTGGCTTGGTCCATGCTTTATCCAACAGGCCGGTAAGTGGCATCGTGTTACCGTAGATGCGCTATCCATCGGCGCCTTTGGTCGACGAGCCGTAGCGAATGCGCGATCCGTAGCCATGAACCGCGCCAGCATCGGCGCAATTAGCTTGACCGGATCGTTGATCGGCTGCCCGCTTTGGCGAGCGAGAACCTTAGCGTAGGTGACAAAGTCGCGATGAACGCTTGCAGGCAATTGATGCGCGACCTTGACCGGTTTGTCGTTGTCAATAATGCTGAGCTTAAGTCTTGCCATGTTTCTCACCCTCGATATGGCTCCAGCACGAGATCGCGGTTCACGATCACTCTCACCGAAAACCCGGGGCGGATCGTCAACGTTGGCTGAATGTTCAGGTTGCGCCGAACCACCTGCTGGCCGGTTTGATTCAGGGAATCCCCTCCCCACGCCGTAGCGCCTGAATAATGCCTGCGGTTCCAGGCGATGCTGGCGAGACAGGCCTATTGAATCCGGTTACGCCGAGGCGGGCGTGCGGTATGTGCATCCTCGCGGCTCTCGGAAATCGCCTCGGTTGCCGCAACAGAATTGCGGCCATCCTCTTATTGAGCTATCGCCAAATTTTGGTGACGGTCGGGCCGGTCAGGCGGCGGCGGTTATGGGCTGAAGCTCAGCCGGTTTGGCGATGACCTCGATCCCGTTGTTGAATGTCACACCGAGAACGAGTTTTGGCAACTGGTTGTGGCCGTCGAGACGACGCCAGCTTTTCTGCGCGCCCTCGAGCAGTTTGAAGACCATGGCGCGCCGTTCTGTTGGACAGGCATTCCTTCGATCGGATTGTGCGGTGGCGCACGGTCGCGAAGGTGCTTTCAATGGGGTTTGTCGTCCTCAAGGTTTCCAGTGTTCGGCCGGGAAGTCGTAGAACCCCAGTAGCGTGTCCCGATCTTTGCTCAGGCAGTCGGCCGCCTTGGCGTATTTGGGCGTGAAGCTTTGAATGAAGGGCGTCAAATGCAAGTTCGGCGGCGGCCTCGGTTTCAGCCATCCAGATTTCCCGCAAACGCGAGTTTGGCCTTTGGCTGCTGGCTCTTCGGCAACTTGGCGAGCACGTTTGCGGTCTTGTGCACCCAGCAGCGCTGCTCGCGCGTTTTTGGCCAGACCTCACCAGCGGCCTTCCAGAACCCGAGCGCGCCATCGCCGATGGTGAGACGCGGCGGTACGTCGAGCCCGCGCCGCTTGAGGTCGAGCAGCAGATCGCGCCAGTCCTGCGCGCTCTCGCGGGCGACATCGGTGAAGCCGACCAGTTCCTTGCGGCCTTCCGGCGTCGCGCCGATCAGCACGAGGATACATTGCTTTTCGTCTTCGACGCGGGCCTGCAGATGGATGCCATCGGCCCAGATGTAGATGTAGCGCTTCGCCGACAGATCGCGCTTCTTCCAGGCGGCATCCTTGCCGAGCAGCGCAGCCAGCGCCTCGGAGAAGTCGCCGGCCGAGATACCCCTCAAGCAAAGGATAGGCAGCAGCGTCTCGATCGACTTCGACCGGCGCATGTAGGGCGGCAGGATCGACGGAGCGAACCGGATGCGGTTCGGATCGGCGGCATCCGCTTCGCGATCGCGCACACGCGGCTGGCTGACAGCAACCGGACCGATTTTGGTCGTCACCTCGCGCTCCGGCAGATGACCATGGCGGCCGACGCGCTGGTGGCCCTCCGCGGTCTTCAAGTCGGCATGCTTGCTGAGAAAGTCCGCAACCTCGGCCTCAACTGCCTGAGACAACAGGGCACACGCTCCATGACGCAAGATTTCGGTGAGTTGGTCGTCAACGATTCCTGGCTGAATCAGCTTGATAACGTTATCTTTGGACACGGCATATTGCTCCTTCGGTGGTGGAGGCGTCAAGCACCCCACGATATGCCGCCTTTCCGATTCCCGCCGTCACCAACTTTCAGCGAAAGCTCCCTCTTATTCAGGACTGGGGCAATCGCCCATGTTCGATAATTCGTGATGATTTCTGGGCAAAGTCCAATCGCGGAGAATGGTATTCAAAACGCGAAAGTGCCCCTTGCCAAAGAACCGAACAACATCGTTGCCGCGAAAAGCGATGGCAGACCCATTATAATTGAATGCCAAAGCGTGCCAATATCCACACCATAATCAAATACAAAGCAGACGTCAGAATGCACCCGGTAACCAACGAGAGCCAGAAGCCCAAGCCGCCGCGAAGCATCGCGGGTATCAGCAGAAACATTGGTACTGAGGGCAGAACATACCAAAAAGTTGCTTCCATGTGCGAAGCAATACGAGTTGTATCTGCCGTATCGCGCCAGAGCCATATGACGGCCATGATGGAAGTCAGCGGAAGCGACGCCACCAGTCGGGATCGATTGGGCAAGCGGCGCCCCTCGCTCGATCAGCGACCTAATCTGGCTTAGCATGACCAAACCATTAAGCACGGCCACGCCCGATGGAGGACATGAAGCCCTCATACCCAATCCACCAGGGTCGCCGTTACCGGCTGAAATTCCGCAACGCCAGTGACGACATCCGCCCGCTGCGTCTGCATCGGCACAGTTTCGAACTCGTGAAGATCAGCGGCAAGCCCACGTTCGGCCTCGTTAAGGAGGTCGTGATGCTCGGAGGCTTCCAGGACGGTCGAATTCCACTTCGTCGCCGACAATCCTGGAATGACTCTCTTCCACTGCCATCAAGCAATTACACATGGACTTCGGGTTCATGTTCCTTTTCGACTACGCCTAAGCCGGAGGAAGCGGCGCGATGGCATCGACGCGAGCGCAGCGCATCTGGTCGAGGTAAATCCGTGGTTCCATTTCGTTCTTCTGTTCGCGGCCGTAAATCTATTGCTAATATGAGCTATGAAGATGCACCCAGCGTCACAAATGAGACGGGCCTATGGATTTTATCGAAGCCTATCGAATCGGTGAACTGGCCGTCGCCCTCAAAAGCAGTAAGCCAGCGAACAATGAGGTCAGAATGCTGAGAAATCGAATGTCTTACACACAGCTGGTGAGCTGGTGCGCATTCAGTGTCATTCTCGGACCATCGGCGCTCGCGGCTGATGCCGACAATGGAAAGACCCTCGCAAATCGCTGGTGTTCAAGCTGCCATGTCGTGGACCGCGAGCAGAAACTTGCGACCGATCAAGCTCCGCCATTTGCGTCCCTTGCCAGAATGACGGCCTTCGATGCGAACAAGCTGGCGTTTCTCCTACTCAAACCGCACCCGAACATGCCGCCCTTGTCTCTCAGTCGGGAAGAAATTGCCGATATCGCGAAGTATATCGCGACGTTGAAGTAGGATGCTGCATTGAACAACTGACCAGCCATCGATCGCGGCATGGCCGTGTTTGGAATCGCATTCCATTCACGGCTGGCAAGCACGCCCGAGCCTTCCTGCCGCGTTGTAGGCGAAAGCAAAGAACAGATTCTGTCGGATGTTGCTCATCGTCGCCCGAGACAGCCGCCGGGCGCGCACGATGCCGGTGAGATCGCCCTTGAGCAGAGTGACGCCGGGGGCTTTCCATGGCGACGTCTTCGCAGGCCGATTTTGCCTTTCGCTTTGTCGGACTTGTGGAACTTGCCGATCCATTGCGTCCAAGCGTTCCCGAAGCGGTGCATCAATGCCAAACCGCCGGAATCTGGGGCGTCATGATCACCGGCGATTATGGTCTACCGATCTTCTTCAGCCCCATCCACATCGCCTTTTTCGAGATGGTCATCGATCCCGTGTGTTCGCTGGCGTTCGAGGCCGAGATCGAGGAACGCGACCTGATGCGCCGACCGCTACGCAGGCCCGATGCGCCCCTGTTCTCCTGGTCCCTGATGGGGTGGAGCGTGCTTCAGGGAGTGTTTGCCTTCCTGGCGGTCGCAGGGACGTACGTCGCGGCGCTGTACCGCGGAATGCCGGAGAACGAAGCGCGGGCGATCGGGTTCGTCTCGCTGATCCTGACGATCTTCAGCCTGGTGCTCGTGAACCATTCGTTCAGCACGTCGCTGGTGTCCGCATTCCGCCGTCCCAACGGGGCGCTCGCATCGATCCTGCTTGTCATCGTGACAGCCCTTGCGGCCATTCTGCTCTGGCCCGCGGCCGCTTCGTTGTTCCGGTTCGGGCCGCTCCATGCTGACGATCTGTTGACGACGATAGCTGCAGCGGCAGCCGTGCTGCTGGGGCTCGAACTCGTCAAGCCGATCTGGCGCGCTCAGCTAAGGACCTAAGTTGCCTTTCCTTTCCGACTAAGTGCGCTTTTACGCGACATCAACTCTCGATGGGCCCACCGGCCGCTTGCGGGCACCCAATTCGCGCCCGCGTGCTACGCCTCTATTTGCTAACGAGCTCCGACCGCAACCGTCACGAGCGCAAAATCGCAGTATCGTAGTATCGTAGTTTGGCGTACTAAATCGCGTAAACGGCGGAGAGAGTCAGTCAATCCGCATTGATGTACTAGCTGTTTTTCATACAAGCACCTGCGAACCTACGCTCCTGACTATCAGTAATTGTCCATCCCACGCGCCCGGTGCGCCTAAGGCGTGCGCCATCTTCCGTGACATGGACGCGGGCCGTCGCCTCGGCCACCTCCGCGCGCGAGCGGCTACGCTCGCAAGGCGGTGAAGGGCTGATCGCGACCAGGGAATTCTTGGGCCCAGGTTGCAAGAATTTGGGAAGGTATCCTGCCGTGGCTTCTGCAGGCCCAGCGGTTACCATGCGAGGAAAGCATCTGCTGTCCTTAATTTTTGTTCTTCCAAATTAGGCCATAGCCGACAGGGGTGTACCAATGAACGACGCTTTGCGGGGAAATTTAATCAAAATTTCACCGAATCATCAATTAGTTAGGCGAGCAAAAGGTCCCTGCCAAAGCCATTTTCCGGAAAGCAGAGCCAAGAATAATTGACTAGCGACTGCTGAGACACTGGAGCAGCATGGAACCCGGCTGAGTTTGCAAAGGGGGAACTGGCCATGCCCAATTCCATTTACCGCGCAAACGTCGATAACTACCTTGGGTTACTCGATGATCCTTCTCTTGCACCCCAAAAGCATGCAACTGTAGTCAAGTTGCTCATCGAGGAAGAGGACAAGCTCGGCCACCGTTCGAAGCAACTGGAATTTTCCGAAACGAGAGCCGCAAATGGCCGCGACCGACTCAATGGTCAACGACAGAGACTCGACGACATTGATCCGTCTGCGGAACCGGGTAGCGGCAGAGAGACTGCTTGCAAATCTCGAGGCCACACAAAAATTGCCCGATGATTTTTGCAAGCAACTCCGCAGCAAAGTGATGAACTCCCGGCTCTAGCGTCACTGATGGAAGTACAGGGCCATGTCGGATTTTATTTTTCAGGCGAACATCGCTCACTACAAAAAGCTTCTGGCCACCGAGACGGAAGCGCGGAAGATCGCGATGATCCACAAGCTGTTGGAGGAGGAAGAGCGCAAGCTGACCGATTGGCAAGCTAAAAATCCGAGACCGAAGGCGGCGGAGTAACATAAGGCCGAACAACATGGCCGTCCGGCGCCTCAAGGGAGGCGAACTGGGACCGCAAGAGGACCCGCTTCTCGAAGGGTGTACCGGACATTGCCGCGGCTCTTATGTCTCATCCGCGCTCTGGCCCAGCCCTTCAATTTCCGTCGGCGGTCGACGGCATGAAACAGCCACGGTACGATTTCGGGAGGTAACGTAATCAGAGTGAGGAGGCACACTATGACGTTGCTGCTTGCGGGAGCTCGCAATAAGCACTCCATCGGTACGTTAGCGAGTCCGCTTGTTGCAGATTCAGGTTCCTGGCTCACAACATAATTCCCGCGTTTCTACTCAGAAGACCTCGACTTTGCCTGCCGCCAATTCACCGATTAACTCCGGAACCCGCGCCAAATAATCCGCCGCGACTTCTTCGGCCCGGCCACGTCGCTGGTCTAGCGGCATGCCGTCGAGCGTTGCCAACTTTACGTGCACAAGAGCTGGTTCCGATACGGGAGCACCAATCTTGCTGACCAACAAGCAATACGCTTCAGTTACCTCCGGGAGAGCGGCGATCAGTGCCTCCGCTATTCTCGTCGCCAGGACGTTGTAGATCTTGCCGACATGGCTGACGGGGTTCTTGCCGGCAGCAGCCTCCAAGCTCATTGGTCGCCACGGCGTGATCAGCTCGTTGACACGATTGCCGCGGCCGACCTCTCCGTCATCGTCAGCCTCTGCGGACGTCCCCGGGACCGTCAGATAGATGCTTCCCGACTCAGCATCATCGGCGGCATTGACGACCACATTGCACTGCGCAAATCCGTGCTCACTGGCGCATTCCCGCACCCGGGCGGCTAGTTCAGCCTTCTCTTCGAGATAGGCTGAGACGTCGGCGAGAAAGCGCCCGATCATGGCGCAGCCGATCGTGAGCTGAAGCTCTCGGCCATTTCGAACTGCCATGATCTTGATGTCCTCACTCCACCGGCGCCTTTGCGGGATCGAGACAATCCTCCAGGCACTTGTCGCCATAGCGCGTGATGCGCAGCAGCGCATAGTTGACGGGCCGCTTGAACCGGCGCGCGTCGAGGAGGACTTCGTAGTCGAAATCGAGCAGCGGTGGTTTGCCCGCCCGCTCATGGGCAATCATGTTGTCTGCGCGTTGCCGAAGTGTATCCCAGAACAGGATGGTTCGTTCCCAGACATCGCGCTGGTAGGCCAGGATGTTATCCAGCGCCGGTAAGTTGGATGACCAATTCCCAAGCCATACTCCGGTTGCCGCCGTGGGAAAGGCACCGGCGGCCGGTTCGCTGGGCTCAACCAGCGGCTTAACATCCGCCTGCGACCCGCCTTTGCGGATTGGCTCACGGAGTAAGGCGCGGGTCATGGCGAGCTCCACTGTACGGGGAGAGCTGGAGCCCTACCGCCCTTGCCCCTGCGTCCTCCTTCCCGGCTGCATCTGGCCAGGTTCCATCTGCCCGGATTGCATCGCGGACATCATCGTCATCATCCCCTGCATGCCCATGTGAGGTGCGAGGATCTCGTCGGCTACTTTCTTCTGCTCGTCTGACAAGGTACCGGCGAGGTTTGTCAGCGCCGACTTGATAGCGCGGGTTCCTTCCAGACGGGCCGTCAACCATTTCTCTTGCAGCGCGAGGCGATCGACCAGGCTCTGCTGCCCTGTCCCCGCCTGCGGCATCATTGAGGCGCGCACCTCGCCAAGACTCTTTGCGTTGGCACGCAACGCATCGGCAAAAGCGTCCCACGCAGGCGTCTGGGCATCTGTGATCTTGAGTTCTGTGCGCAGGAAGGCAATGCGACCCTCGACATGGTCAATTGTAGCCATCCCGCCCATGTTCATCATCGGCATGTTGCGCATCACACTCATCATGCCACCGCCCATCATTCCTGACCGGTCGCCCATCATGCCCTGCCCCGTCATTCCCGGCTGGGCCGGAGGCGACTGAGCTTGCTTAGCGGTGGGCGCACTCTTCTGATCGGGATGGTGGGCCTCGTGATCGGCGGGCGATTGAGTTCATCCAGGCGACGTCGTTGCCGCTAAGAAGAGCGCGATGGCGAATAGCTGTTTCATCGTGGTTTCCTGCATCTAATGTTGGGTGCCGCTGAGCGTTACACCTGGCTTGCTGCCGCTTTTTAGGCCAGGAATCCACATCGCGACCAGGTTAAGCACCGGGAAAAACAGAAGGACCGACCAAAGCGGCGAAAAGCCCATCCGGCTTAGGATCCGTCCGGCCGGATATAAGACCACGATGACCATGATGATGAACCAGAACCAGTGGAACGAACGTAGCCGTACGCCCAGCCATCGCGGCAACTCCTCCGAAAATCGCTTGACGTATCGTGCCGCGAGGCTCTGCGCCCAGGTTGATCTAGATCCGTAAATCCAGGGATTCTGACTGAGCCAGATTCACCTCACCGTGATCAGGGATCAGATACGAATCTTCGAACGATCCGATCTTCGTGGACTTCCAATGATATCGGCGTCTGCTTTGTGGCTAATCCACTCGGCTGCTCCGCCTTCCGTCCTTGATCTTGCTCAAGTGTCGCGACTGCTTTTGACGTATCGTTTTTCACCCGCAATGGAGCCGAAAATGGAAGCTCAGAGCACCCGAAGTTCCGGAGCAATCGGCAAAAGCTCTCGCGAACATGGTTCGGCCCACGATCAGTCGATCCACAACCACGCGCGAAAGATTCAAAACCACACCCAGGCCGCAATCGACCCCATTTGCGGAATGTCGGTTGACACCGCGACGACCCGGTACAAAACCGAGCACGGCGGACAAACCTTTTTCTTCTGCTCGGATCGCTGCCGAACGAAATTCGCTGAAGAGCCAGAGAAATACGTCAGCGGGAAACCGGAGCAACCCGCGCGCGCTGAAGCGTCGGAAGGCTCGATCTACACCTGCCCGATGCATCCTCAGATACGGCAGGTCGGACCCGGCAATTGCCCGATCTGCGGAATGGTGCTCGAACCGGTAGTCGCCCCCGCCGAAACCGGCCCTAATCCAGAACTAATCAATATGACTCGCCGCTTCTGGGCGGGTCTTGCGCTCGCTATTCCGGTCGTGATCCTTGAAATGGGCGGCCACCTAGTCGGCCGTCACGGGTGGATCGACCAATCGCTATCGAACTGCATCCAGTTTGCCCTCGCTACGCCCGTCGTGCTGTGGGCAGGGTGGCCCTTCTTCGTCCGCGGCTGGCAATCCGTCCTGACACGTAACCTCAACATGTTCACGCTGATCGCAATGGGCACAGGTGTCGCGTGGGTTTACAGCGTCATCGCCACCATCATGCCGAGCTTCTTTCCCGCGACTTTCAGAGGGCATGACGGTGCGGTCGCCGTGTACTTCGAGGCTGCTGCGGTGATCACAGTTCTGGTCCTTCTCGGCCAGGTGCTCGAACTGCGCGCGCGCGAAGCGACCTCGGGCGCCATCAAGGCCCTCCTCGATCTTGCGCCCAAGACGGCGCGCCGCATTCGGGTCGACGGTTCGGACGAGGAAATGGCAATTGCGGTGCTACAGCCGAAAGACCGGCTACGCGTCCGGCCCGGCGAGAAAGTGCCGGTCGACGGCGAGATAGTCGAGGGCCGGTCCTCGCTCGATGAGTCGATGGTTACGGGCGAATCCATGCCGGTCACCAAGGAAGTCGGCGGCAAGGTGATTGCCGGCACGCTGAATCGTTCGGGCAGCTTCGTCATGCGAGCCGAAAAGGTCGGCCGCGACACAATGCTTTCCCAGATCGTGCAGATGGTGGCGCAGGCGCAGCGTTCCCGCGCGCCGATCCAACGCCTTGCCGATCAGGTCGCGGGCTGGTTCGTTCCGATGGTCATATTGGTTGCGATCGTCGCCTTCGCCACGTGGGCAGCTTATGGTCCCGAACCACGCTTTGCCTTCGGCCTGGTTGCAGCCGTTAGCGTGCTGATCATCGCGTGTCCCTGTGCGCTTGGCCTCGCTACGCCGATGTCGATCATGGTTGGCGTCGGGCGCGGCGCTCAGGCGGGTGTGCTGATCAAGAACGCTGAAGCGCTTGAGCGTATGGAGCGCATCAACACCCTGGTCGTCGACAAGACCGGCACGCTGACTGAAGGAAAGCCGAAGGTCGTGGCCGTGGTGCAAGCAGCCGGATATACGGAAGTCGAAGTCTTGCGGCTCGCAGCGAGTGTCGAACGTGCAAGCGAGCATCCGCTTGCGGATGCCATCGTAAGGGAAGCAAAAGACCGGAACCTCCAGCTCATGGATGTAAGAGATTTTGATTCACCCGCTGGAAAGGGTGCGCTTGGAACCGTTGATGGGAAGAAGGTGCTTCTCGGAAACGCGACTTTCCTCCGGTCGCAGGGGGTGGACACGTCAGCCGTGGAGTTTGAGGCCGAGCGACAGCGCGGTGAAGGCGCGACTGTCATCAACATGGCGGTCGACGGCGAGCTTACAGGAATTCTGGCGATCGCAGATCCCGTGAAGCAGTCGACGCCCGAGGCGCTGAGAGCACTGGCCGCCGAAGGCGTCAAGGTGATCATGCTGACCGGCGATAATCGGACAACCGCACAGGCGGTCGCGCGCAGACTTGGAATTGCCGACGTGGAAGCCGAGGTTCTGCCCGATCAGAAGAGCTCCGTCGTTTCCAAGTTGCAGAGCGAAGGTCGGGCCGTGGCCATGGCAGGCGATGGGGTCAACGACGCACCGGCTTTGGCCGCGGCCGAAGTTGGTATTGCAATGGGAACCGGAACGGACGTCGCGATGGAAAGCGCCGGCGTCACCCTCCTCAAGGGGGATCTCAACGGCATCGTTCGCGCGCGGCGTCTATCTCGCGCCACAATGAGCAATATCCGGCAGAACCTTTTCTTCGCGTTCGCCTACAATGCCGCGGGAATTCCGATCGCGGCTGGTGCGCTCTATCCGACGTTCGGACTTCTGCTGTCGCCGATCGTTGCTGCGGCGGCCATGGCACTATCCTCGGTCAGTGTGGTCGGTAATGCGTTGCGGCTGCGGCGCGTGCGGATCTGAACGGGGTTAGGAACGACCATTCGGACCGAGGATTGACCCCGATCGGGACAATTGATCGGCGCCTTCCTTGGTCCCGACCTGGCTACATGACCTCTCGATTGCCTCGCTCGCACTTGGCGTGATCTGGGCTGCGCGGGGTACTCCAAAAACGGCCGGTATTTCTTCATCGTCCAGCCCATCACGGCGCTTTGCGTTCCAGCCACTCCCTTTTACCGCATTCTTAGGTCCTGCCATCTGATCGATAGCCTTGGACGCATTCTTGATGGATGCTTGTCCAGTTTCAGTGGGTTTCCGGCCTTGAATGCTGTCAGCGGTCTCGAGCAGCGTGCACTGGGCGAGCTGGGAATGCGAAGGCGGTCGATCTTTCTTGAACTTTTTTGCGGCAAGGCGCCTTTACCTGGCTTGTTCCCGGGTTAGAAGTTGCAGTCCCATTCGCAACCCCTTCGGCGCTGCGGGCCGCCGGGCAGTTCCGTGCGGGCTTGAGACGATACAAAGGCTCGGTATCATAGCCGAGCGCTTCAGAATGGCGGAGCTGACCTCGCGCTTGCCGGAAAGAAATTCGCTGAGATAGGCTCTTGATACGCGCAACTCCTTAGCAATGTCTCCTTGATTGACGTCGTAGGATATCATCGCGCGAACGTCTGATGCGATCTGGCGCGAGGTCTTGAACTTCGTCATCGATTGTCCCTCTAGCTCGCCGTGGCCTCGAGCCCATCCCTCCGGCGCAGGCCATGTTGCGGAGCGATAAGAAGCGGACTTCGGTGGAAAACCTTATAGGAGCCGTTATCCGACACGCTGCCGCCTTGCGCCGCACTGTCCGAATTTAATCCAGCGTGTTCTAAGCTGAACGGCCGCGGGCGGACTCGCATCTCGTGCCGTATTCTTCACCTAAGGCCTTCTGGATCGCGGCCGGGATTGCCGGCGTCATCGTATTCTTCGAGTTGTGGGATATTGCTTCCATCCGCGCGTGATACATGGACACACCTCTCCAGCAGGCGTTCTTCCAGGTGGTGGTCCTTGGAGGTGTTATCGTACTTGGAATAAGCGTGCTAATCGACGCATCTTAGGATCGTCGGCCGGCCATCAGGCTCGTTAGAGCCACGTTTTTTTACGGAGTTGATGTGAATGAGACGCAGTATGGGACGACAGCTAAGGTTTTCCACTGGACGATCGTAGCGCTCTTGCTGGCGCAATACCTGATTGGCTGGTTAATGCCGGACATCCACCGCCATGGTTCACAGGACAAGTGCAATACCTGCTATGGTGTTGTTGCGATGGGACAATGTTATTGCCAGCTCAGCCTTGAAGAGCGGATCGAGATTTATCGCCTGCGTGCAGCCGGTGAATCGATACAAATGATCGCCCGTACCCTCCAACGACATGTGTCGACACTCAGCCGGGAGATCACTCGTAACAGCTCGGCTACCAAAGTGTGGTCAGGGGGATATGCACCCGCGAGAGCCCAGAAACTTGCTCAGCGCCGAAGGCGCTGGGATGGCCGCTTCAAGTTAGCGCGTCAGCCGGACCTGCAATATCTGGTGAAAAACCGCCTTGCGATGGGACACTCTCCCGAGCAGATCGCTGGCCGGCTGACGCTCGAACACGGTCGCACCGAATCTCGGTTTCTCGAGGGGTTCCATTGGCCCTAATCTCTGATAGTTTAATATATGGGGTGGCCTCAGGTGGGAAGCGTCATGCAACGCTTCATCGAAGAGCAGAATATTGCGCACTTCCAGCAACTCCTGTCGCGCGAGACGAAGGAGGAAGCGCGGCGTATTCTTCGATCACTGCTCGCCACTTCGCAGCGCAAGCTTGCAATGATCGAAGCCTCCACGCGCGGGACCTATTCGCACGCGCAGGTCGTGCGCGAGCAACTGTTCTCGCATGCCGCGCCGAAGATGACAAGTTGCTTCCAGCGCGAGTTTGAAGCGGCAACCAAGCCGCTATTACTCCTCGATCCCGGCCCCGGTCTGCACATTGTGGATGCCAACAAGGCCTACGCGGCGGCTGCCATGATTGATGCTAGCAAAGTTGCCGGCGAGAAGATTTTCGAGGTCTTCCCCGATAATCCGGATGATCCAGCAGCGGATGGCGTGGCAAATCTGTTCTCGTCCCTCAGCATCGTTGCGACTACCGGCAGGTCGCACGCCATGGCGGTCCAACGCTACGACGTGAGGGACTTGGGCGGGCTTTCGTGGAGCGATATTGGCAACCCGTAAACAGCCCGATACTCAACGAGGCTGGCAAGCTCGTCTTCATTCTTCATCAGGTGATTGACGTGACTGCGCAATACATGCAGATTCAGAAGGTCGCCTAACGCCCCTCACGTCGAGCACAGCATGGTCGTGGGTTGCGCTGCGCGAGTTACCCGAACGTGCAGCGAGACTGATCGAGGATTGAGCGATGAGGATCGTTGTATTGGTCGCGTGAGCGATATGATCGGCCGACATCGTCCCTTAAATTAATTGGCAGCGATCACGGGGACGCACAGAGCGGTTCATCTGCAAAAACGCTCGCGCGCTCGGAACACAGGTCTTCGCAACTCTCGTCCGTAAACTGTGGCCGAAAATGTAGAGATCGGATCACGTTTTCCTACGGAACTTCGCGACATCTTCCAACATAAGCCTATCTAACGCTGCGAAAGCCACGCTGAGATCAAGTCGTCAGATGATGCTCTCAGAAGGAGAAGTGGGTTAGCGTTGGTCTATCGACGGCCTGCTGCCATGCGCCTCTCGGACGGCAAATTTGACCACGCCGCCTTTGACGTTCCACAGCCAAACCGGAGGCACGCGGCCATTGCCGGATGCTGGCTGTTCTTATTTGAGCGTCTCGATATAGCTTGCGAGGTCTGCCACCTCTGACCGGCTCAGCCATAACCTTGGCATGTTTGGATGCGGCCGTACCTCCGTCTGAAATTACCTGCCAACGGGACCCGTTGGGGGTCAGATACACTTAGCCAGCGTCGGCCAGGTGATTTTCGATTTCACCGACCGAGTGGTTGGTCAGATCCTTGCTGATCTCGGCAATGATGCGCCCCTGTACGTCACTATGAAACGCGCTTCGAAGATCAGCGAGGGTCCGCGGAGGCGCCACCACCACCAGTGCCGACGCCTTCCTCACACGCAAAACCTCTTCCATGGCGGCGGCGACCTTCTTTACAAACCGGTGCTCCTCGATTTCATGCCAATCGACCGGCTCGACAGCGCTCCGCCGCCCGGAGCCCACCGCCTTGCTCAGGCGCCCGGGCCGCTCGCTGCCCTGCTCGTGGGTCAGCGGGTTGACGTCCTCGAACACGCGCTCCGTTTTCAAATTGGGATACATTTCATCGCCTTCATTTCTCAGGAAGAGAGCCTTGCGGCCGTCGCCCACGAAGACAAAAGCGTTGTGAGGAATCTTCAATCTGGTCATTTTTTTCCACTTCCGTTGGTCTGATCGCGGGGTGGCTTCCAGACTAAGACGTTCCAACGTGGAACCGATATGTGGTCGGGAACCCTGTGAACTTTGTCTACTCAACCGTCATGGCTCGCGTGTCGGGAGCGAAATCGCCGAGCAGCTTAATTGCGGCGGCACGGCTCGAATTGACCGAAGTCAAATCAGCAAAAATGCACATGCGCCGGATTGATTCAGGTCAATGGCAAGTTCGACACTCCACATGAGATTCAATCATCTCAATTTGCACCGAGATTGCAGAAGATGTCAGTCGTGCATCCTGAGCAGCTTCACCGACGTTCGGGCCAAGCCGCTCGAGAGTCTCGGCCCTCCGAGCCAAGTACTGCGCGCCTCCGCGCGAGGAGAGCGCTTGGGCGACGTTACGTCTGGAAGCGTTGGACGTGAATAATTTCCGGTGTGCTACTTCGCGGTCGGATGGATCATCTTCAATTTTCTGGTGATGCTCGTCACTCTGGACTGATCGCGCAATCCAAGGAGCTTCGAATGAAAGCGCACGTGACATCATGGTCTCGCCAGTAATCACCGTCGGCGAAAATGTCACGGTTCACGACGTGGCAAAGACCTTGCTTGACAAACACATCAGCGCGCTTCCCGTCGTCGATCACGCGGGCAAGCTGGTCGGAATCGTGAGCGAAGCCGATTTGATGCATCGGAAGGAGGCTGGCACGAAGCGCCTCGCTTCATGGTGTCTATCTCTTATTTCCGGGAAGCGCATTCTTGCAGCCGAATACGTCCAGTCGCACGCGACAAAAGTGAAGGACATCATGGCCAAGGACGTCCAAACGGCTCGGCCGGACACGTCACTATACGAAATTGTCGATCTCCTTGAGGCCCAGCACATCAAGCGCGTTCCGATCGTCAGCGAAGGCGGCGACCTCGTTGGGATCGTGAGTCGCGCCAATATTGTCCAAGCTGTCGCCAGCGCCCGCCCCAAGCTCGAAATCAGCGTGCCCGACACGATGATCCGGGAACGTTTGGTAGCAGAATTGCAAAAGCAGCCATGGTCACACGTCCACAAGCTAAACGTGATCGTTACGAACGGCGTAATCGACCTGTGGGGCTTTGCGCAGTCTGAGGAAGAGCAGCGGGCCATCCGGGTGGCCGCCGAGTCCGTTCCGGGTGTCGTCGCAGTAAATGACCATCTGACGCAAGGCTCCACGTATAGTTACTAGAACAAGGAGGCGCATTATGAGCAATACCCGCGTCACCGTTTTGGATCACACGATCGAGGAGACTAACGTTTGGTTGAAAGGCGTAGAGGAAGAACTTGAGCTCGACGATCGCCATCAGGCCTACAATGCGCTACGCGCGGTGCTACACGCGTTAAGGGACCGCATTCCTCCCGAGGCCGCGGTCAAGCTCGGCGCGGCCGTCGTCCGCGGCGTATTCGAGGTTCTCTGGGAAAAGCTCGATCCAGGCGAGTTCGAAAAGGTCATGAATCATTTGCCAGCCTCGTTGCGAGCTATGCAGGCCTAGGTCGTCTCATGAGCCGGCACACGATAGCGAGGCTGCCACCGGTCACGTCCTCCGAGGTGGCCATTCCGCCGCTTGGTCTTCCTGGTACCCTGAACGCGCCAAAGCAGCCGATCGGGCTGGTTGTCTTTGCTCATGGCAGCGGCTCGAGCCGCCACAGTCCGCGCAACACCGCGGTCGCGCGGGCTCTGAACGGCCATGGCTTTGCGACCTTGCTGTTTGACTTGCTCACGGCGCAGGAAGAGTCCGATCGGGCCAACGTATTCGACATTCCCTTGCTTGCGGAACGCCTTGTCGAGGTGGTGGAATGGTTAGACGGGCAAGGGCCATTGATCGCGGGCCTTCCCGTCGGTTTGTTCGGTGCCAGCACCGGGGCCGCAGCGGCTCTCGTGGCTGCCGCCCGGCTTCCTGAGCGCATCCGCGCGGTGGTTTCCCGCGGAGGACGCCCAGATCTCGCCGGCGACGCGCTCCCAATGGTCCGAGCACCGACGCTGCTGATTGTCGGGGGTGCTGATTTTCAGGTTATCGAGCTGAATGAGGAGGCCCTCGGCCGATTGCGAGTTCCGAAAGCATTGGAAATCGTTGAAGGCGCCACGCATCTGTTCCCGGAGCCCGGTGCAATGGACGCAGTGATCAAGCATGCCGCGCAATGGTTCGAGCGCCATCTCCGAAAGCCCTAGCTAATGCGCCGGGACCTTAAATAGCTCCGCCTCGACGTCAACGACATGAAAGCGGCTCGCCGCTGGAGCGGTGAGCCGCTGTACGTGAAGACGATCACTCAGTAATAGCAGACGCGTGCGTGACGCCAGTGCCGACCAGTCCATACGGTGCGAGCATAGCAGCCGCCAAAGCCGTAATAGGCATAGGGCCCGTAGTAGGGAGCGGGTGGGAAATAGACCGGGCCCGGATAGCCGTAGTAATAGGGATAGGGTCCCCAGGCGCCTCCAATCGCCGTGCCGATCAGAGCGCCGGCGGCAAATCCAGCAAAGGCGCCGGCGGCAAACCGCCCGCCCCGCGCCTCAGCCGTCGTCGGCAGCGTCAGTGCGGCCGCAATCACAGCGACAATCGCAAGCCCGCCAATCCGTTTCGCCAGTTTCATTCGTGCCTCCATTATGGACGCACAACTCTAAGCAATGCTTTCGTGCACAAATTGCGAAAGATCAAATCGGCGCGCTATCGCTTCAGAAGCTTCTGCAGGCGTGCGAGAGGCAGCGTATTGATCACATTATCGGCCTCGAGCCAGCCCCGGCGCGCCTGATCAATTCCAAACCGCATGTTGGCAAATCCGCCTGTTGAATGCGCATCTGTCGAGATCGCAACCTTGACCTTGCCCGCCTTGGCCGCGTGCACATTGATGTCGTTCAGATCGAGCCGGTCCGGATCTGCATTGAGCTCGAGATGGCAGCCACGCTCGTGAGCCGCCGCGATCACGGCTTCCATATCGACATCGTAAGCGTCCCGCTCGCCGATCAACCGGCCCGTCGGATGGGCGATAATCGACACGTGGCGATTATCCATCGCGCTCATGATCCGTTCGGTCTGGGCCTTGCGAGACAGGTCGAATTTGTAATGCACGGAGGCAACGACCAGATCGAGCCGGGCGAGGATCTTGTCGGGTAGGTCGAGGCTGCCGTCGGCGAGGATATCGACTTCCGCGCCCTTGAGCACTGTGAAGCCGGCGAGCTTCTCGTTCAACTGGTCAATCTCATCGATCTGACGCGCCAACCGCGTCGCATCCAGCCCGTGAGCAATCGTCACATGCTGACTATGATCGGTCAGCGCCATGTAGGCGTAACCCCTCGCCTTGGCGGCAGAGGCCATCTCGGCAATCGGCGCCGTACCGTCACTCCAGTTGGAGTGAACATGCAAATCGCCGCGAATATCGGCAAGCGAGATCAGTCTAGGTAGTTGCCCGGTACGGGCGAGCGCTATCTCGCCGCGGTCTTCGCGCATTTCCGGAGGAATCATCGCAAGCCCAAGCTTGCGAGAGATCTCCTCCTCAGTTGCTCCGGCAATACGGCGTTCGTCGGCGAACAGGCCATATTCGTTGAGCTTCCAGTCGTGATCGTTTGCAAACCCGCGCAGCGCGATATTATGAGCTTTCGAGCCCGTGAAATACATCAGCGCCGCGCCGTAACTCACCTTCGGGACGACGCGCAGGTCGACCTGAAGCCCGGAGCGAAGCACGACCGTAGTCCGTGTCGGACCATGGGCGAGAACGTTGGCGACGTTCTCATACTTGGCCAACTTGTCACCTGCGGCACTCCCGTCGCGTGCGACCATCAACACGTCGAGATCGCCGACGGTATCGCGCCGTCGGCGATAGCTGCCGGCGACAATCACCTGACCAGCGCTTGCACTCGGTCGCAGGTGGTTCAGGAGAGCCTCGGCCTCCGCTTCGGCCTCCGACAGCTTGAACCGCTTCTCGACCTGGGGTTTGGCGAGCGCGGCGGCGAGCTTTTCTTCGCTTTTGACACCGAAGCCACGCAGCTCCCGCAGGCGGCCGGTCTTGACCGCGCGTCGCAGATCCTCGAGCGACCGGACACCAAGTTTGTCGTAAGGCAGCTTGACGCGTTTCGGACCCAGGCCCGGAAGAGCGGCAATCTCGCCGAGACGCCGGGCAAATCGCGCTTGAGCTTGTCGAGCACGTCGAAATGATGGGTCGCGACGATGGTGGCGATCTTGCCTGCGAGATCCTTGCCGATGCCCGGCAGCTCGGAAAGATCCTCGCCTGCTTTCAGAAGGCTAGTGATGCTCTTTGGAAGACGTTCGATGACACGTGCCGCGTTTCGATATGCCCGCGAACGAAATGGATTGTCGCCTTTATTTCGAGCAGCTCGGCCGTCTGGTCGAACATGTCCAGCAATTTCGGCGTTCTGAACCGGCATCGACGTATCCTGTACGCGGCCAGACTAGAGATGCCTCGAAGCCGCGCCTTTGATCCAGATCAGAAGACCCCGTTGCCTTCGTCAGAAGAAGGCCTCGATGCCGACCACCGGAATGCCGAGCGATTTCAAGCTCCGATGCGTGGCGACGGGGAGCCGTCAAGATCAATGCCGCGACAGGATTCCTCGATGACCACAGCTTCAAAACCGGCCTTGCGCGCCTCCTCGGCCGAGTAGCGGACGCAGAAATCGAACGCCAAGCCGACGAAGAATAGCGTCTTCAAGCCACGCTCTCTTAGATAACCAGCAAGACCGGTCGGCGTCTTGTGGTCGTTCTCATAGAACGCCGAATAGGAATCGATGTCGCGATGAGTGCCTTTACGCAGCACGAGTCTCGCGCGTGTGGTTTCGAGCGCATTGTGGAAGTTGGCGCCGGTGCTGCCCTGGACGCAATGATCGGGCCACAGCACCTGTGGTCCGTAACTGAGCTCTATAGTCTCAAAGGGGCGCCGGTGCGGATGATTGGAAACCAGAGACACATGGTCCTCCGGATGCCAGTCCTGCGTCAGCACCACGTTTTCAAACTTCTGCCCGATACGGTTGATGGCCGGAACGACCTTCTCGCCCTCGGGCACGGCCAACGCACCTCCGGTGCAGAAATCGTTTTGCACGTCGACCGCGATCAACGCATCCTGGCTTGAAATCTTCATGGCCGCGCCTCCAACAGATCTGACCTCCGATCCGCCGCGGCCGCCAGTTGCCCCAGGGACTGTGAGACCTGCACTGGATAGGACACCGGCGAGTCAATTGCTCCCGGCAGCCGCGCGAGTTCGCGACGCGCATGCGCCCTGATGTCGTGAAGCGAAGGGTACGGGCCAATGCGACGGCCGCCCGCCATCACAGGATGGATCAGAGTTTTGCCTTCATGAGCGTCATTCTCCGTCGACAAGATGTCCGACATCATGCGACCTTCCCTGTCACAACGCCGCCAGACTTGTTTGCGACCGGGCCATGTCGCCTTTCCCGTCGAACGCTTGCGACGCGGGAAGCCGGCATATTCCTGCAATTTGTAGGCGCAGTCGAGGGCCGGTGCATCGGACGATGTGACAAGGCTTGTCCCGATACCGATGCCATCGATCGGTGCCTTCTCGCGTGCGAATGTAGCGAGCGTGTCCTCGTCGATCCCGCCGCTCACGAAGATTCCGGTATCACCGAGACCGCCGGCGTCGAGGATGGCGCGCACGCTCTTTGCGAGAACCGTCAGGTCGCCGCTATCGATCCGGACTGCCTGCACAGCAATTCCCGATTGCTTCAAACGCGGCGCCAGTGCGACCACCTTTCGAGCAGCGGCCTCGGTATCATAGGTATCGATGAGCAACGTCAGATTCTGAGGCCGGGCACGAGCAAAGGCCTCGAACGCTTCCGCTTCGTCGTCGAAGGATTGTATGAACGAGTGCGCCATGGTGCCATAGGTCGGAATACCGAACACTTTTTCGGCAAGGAGGGTAGCAGTTCCGGCGAAGCCCGCGATGTAGCTGGCGCGCGCCGCCATCAGTCCGGCATCGGCGCCGTGGGCGCGACGTAGACCGAAATCAACCAACAACTTGCCCGGCGCGATCAGCACCATGCGCGCCGCCTTGGAGGCGACCAACGTCTGGTATTGAAGGATATTGATGAGGCGTGTTTCGACGAGTTGCGCTTGCGGCAACGGCGCCGTCACCCGCAGGATCGGTTCGTTCTGAAAGAAAAGCGTGCCTTCCGGCATCGCATGAATCTCGCCGCTAAAACGGAAATTGGCGAGGTAGTCGATCAGGCGCGCGTTGAAGCGGCCGGTCTTCCCGAGCCAGTCGAGCTCCGCGGCGGAGAATCTCAGGTTTTCCAGGTAATCGAGTGCCTGCTCCAGCCCTGCCGCCATCAGAAAATTGCGTTGTGGCGGCACCTTGCGGACGAAGAATTCGAAGACTGCGGTGTCGGTCTGACCCGAGTCCAGATAGGCCTGGATCATGGCGAGCTGGTAAAGGTCTGTCAGCAGGGCGCCTGGTACAGGCTCCATCGGCCGCCGCTCCCCGTTTCTTCAAGCCGAGCCGTGCAACACGCGGTTGGCGGGAAAACGCTTCAAGATCGCGACAACTTCTTCGTCATCGACCTGGCGAAAATCGCGATAGAAATAGCCGATCGCATCGAGCTCTTCGGGCGTGTCGAGGCAGACGATCGCATCGACCTCGGTATGCAGCCTATTGACTGTTTCGAGCGGTGCCACTGGCACCGCGAGTATCAGTTCCTTGGGCTTGCGGCTTCGGACGGCCTTGATGGCGGCAAGCGTCGTCGCGCCTGTGGCAATGCCGTCATCAACAATGATTGTGACCTGCCCGGCAACGTCCGAGCGCTCCCGATCGCCGAGATAGCGGTTGCGGCGATGCTCGATTTCGGCAAGCTCCTTCTCGCAGACGGCTTCGAATTGCTGCTCGCTGATGCCGCACAGTTCGATGACCTCGGTGTTTTGAACCACTGCCGGCTGCCCACCGTCGGTTACGGCGCCCATGGCGAGTTCCGGCTGCATTGGCACCCCGATCTTGCGCACGAGCACAAGATCAAGGGGCGCTTCGAGCGCTGCGGCGACTTCGGCGGCCACCGGCACACCTCCCCGCGGCAGCGCCAGAATGACAGGATGGCGACTCTTGTATTTCGTCAACGCTCGCGCCAGCTGCCGGCCGGCATCGGTTCGGTTCTGAAACAGCATGTGGAAGCGACCTCTCGAAATTTTCAAACATTATCGACCTCATCGGAAGTGTTGTTGATCGACATCAAGCCGCGAGGAAGCCCAATTGGCCATAGAGTGGGCATGCTCGACCGGCAAAGCGAACCAATCGGCTTGGACGGTGAGGACGACGCCATCGCCCTCGCTTCCAAAGTCGGTTTTCTGAGCCGTTCGGATAGCTACGTTCCTGCGCCCACAACGGTCAGCGTGCGCGAAACCCACATGTCCTGGGTCTTCATGGCGGGCGACCGCGTCTATAAGCTCAAAAAGCCGGTACGGTTCCCTTATCTCGACTTTTCCACGCTTGATCGTCGCGCCGACGCTTGTCTGGCGGAAATGTCCCTCAATCGCAGACTGGCGCCGGACGTCTATCTCGGGATGGCACCGCTGACGATGACGCCTGCCGGTTACGCCATCGGAGGTGGCGGCCGCATCATCGACTGGCTGGTCGTCATGCGCCGACTCGATGAAAGCCAGACGCTCGAGGCACGCCTCAAGGCTCGCAACGTGTCGCGCGCCGAGGTCGAAAGGTTGGCCAACAACTTGCGCCAATTCTATACGCACGCCTCCCGTATCCCGATCAATCCTGAGAACTACCTGGTCTCTCTGCAGAGGGCTGCTGCTGTCGATCGGCAGATTCTTCTCAATCCCGCATTCGAGCTCAATCGAGGCACCATCGAGCACATCGACAATGTCCAGCATCGCTTTGTGCAGCAAAGCCGCGAAATCCTCGCTGAACGGATCCATCGCCGGTTCATCCTTGACTCGCATGGCGACCTTCGACCCGAACACATCTGGTTGAGCGCACCATTTCCGATCATCGATTGCCTGGAGTTCAACGCCCGCCTGCGGACGCTCGATGCCTTGGACGAAGTCGCATTCCTGCATCTCGAATGCGAGCGTCTGGGAGGGCGATGGGTTGGCGAGGCGCTGCGGTGTCGCCTTGCGGTCTTTCTCGGCGACAATCCCGCGAGCGGCCTGTTTCTATTCTATCGCATCAATAGAGCGTTGTTGCGCGCACGCCTGTCCATTGCGCATTTGATCGACGCCCACCCGCGCACGCCCGAAAAATGGCCACGACTTGCGCGCACCTATCTTGCGATCGCACGGGCGGACGCTAGCCGGCTCGAACGCCTGTTGCTACGTCAAGATTGATACAGCAAGAGATCGGCGAGCGTCTCGTGGTGGTGCAGCCGGCGTATCGTCTCCGCGAAGAGAGGCGCCGCCGGAACAGTTTCGAGTTTGGCGAGCACGGGCCCGTGAGGAAGTCTGAAGGGCGGCACGCTGTCGGTCGCAATGATGCGATCGATCGAAAAATCCGCAAGCGCGCTTTCGGAGCCAGGCATGAAGAGGCCGTGGGCAACGCAGGCAATGACCCCGCTAGCGCCATGGGCACGCGCGGTTTTCGCTGCCCGCACCAGGGTGCCTCCCGTGCTTACGAGATCGTCGACCACAACACAGAGCGCGTTTACTACCTCGCCTGCGAATAGATCGCCTGACACAACTCCGGAGCTCCGATGCTTCTCGACAAACGCCTTGCCGATCGGCCGGCCAGCGACCTTTTCAAGCGCCTCTCGTAAAAGGTCTGCCCGCTTCCCGCCCCCAAGATCCGGCGACACGACACAAATCGACCGACCCCCTGCAATGCTCCTTATCTTGTCGATCAGCAGCGGCGCCGCGCTGAGCGCAACCGACGGACATCGAAAGGCATTTTCGAACGCCGACTCGTTATGAACCTCGAGCGTAACGATGGCATCGACCCCGGCTGCTTCGAACATGGCTGCCAGGTAACGAATTGTGACGGGGTCCTGAGCCTTCGTCCGGCGATCCTTTCGCGCATAGCATAGATAGGGCGTGATTGCCGTCACCCGGGCCGCGCCGGCGTCCTTCAAGGCACCGACGAAAAACAGCATTCGACACAGCTTGTCGTTTGGGCTCTCCTCTGGTCCACCATGAAGGCTGTGCACGACGTAAACGTCGCAGCCGGCGACTGGCTCAAGCGGTCGTATCTTGTGCTCACCGTCCTCGAAGGTCCGTTCCTCGAGCAAGGACAACTCGCATCCAAGCGATCTTGCGATTTCCCCGCCCAGCACGTCCGTGCCATGCAGCGCGAACACGCGCAGCCGCTCCACTGCCGAATGTGCGGGCGACCAGGTCCTGAAGGTCGCGGTCATCTTCGCTCCTTTCGCTTATGCGCGCAGGCCGTGTTTGCCGAGCATTTTGACGGTGCTCGCCTGGGGCCCCTTCTCGCCCATCTCCTCGGCATAGCTGACGCGCATGCCCACAGCGATTTTAGACGCGCCGCCAAGGACGCTATTGCTGTTGAAATAGATCTCCCGACCGTCGACGGCTTGCAGAAAGCCAAATTCGCCGCTGGGATCGATCCGCAAGACAGTTCCGATAGGCTGATTTTCATGCTGCTTGGTCTGACCGCGCATGAGGCGCGCCCGATCCTGCAATTGCCTGCGGGCGCGCTTGAACGCGTTGTCGACGGCGAAGGTCAGATCGCCATAACGTTCGTCCTGCTTCGGCGTGCGCCCAATGTTGACCTCGCGACCGTCCGGAAGCGCCAGCCGAATGCTCACCTGGTACTGACCACCGCTCTGGTGGCGATCGCCGGGCCCTTTCACCACGACGCGGCCAGCAGTAACCCGGCCGAATCGGCTCTCGAGCTCTGCGATGTGCTGATCGATCGCCGCTTGAAGTTGCGGCGTACTCTGGACACCTTCAAATTCGATCTGGGCTGGCGTTTGCATAACCGTCTCCGATTTTGCGGCTATCCGACCACGCTGCGAGGCGCCGGCTTTGACCAAGATCAATCTTAGCCACCCGTGACATTGATTTAATCGTTAGTATCTGGCGCGGAGGGAACAATGCCGGTTCAGTTCACGAACTTGCTTGCTGCGATCGATGGATCGCAGGGTGGTTGGCGTGCACTCGATGTCGCAATGACGAAAGCGGCTGGCGGTTCTCTCGCCATGATAACGGTCGGAGTGGCACTGACCGGCCGGGAGCTCGCGGAATTCAGACGCGCGGAGGGCGAAGGGACGGACGCCTGGGAAGTTTTCGCGGAACAGCTCCTGGCCGAGGCCCGCAGGCGAGTCGATCGCGCGGCCGGCAAACCCGCCAGAACGTTGCTGCGCTGGGGCGATCCGGCAGAAGCGATCATCAATGCGATCGCAGAGGAGAAGTTCAATGCGATCGTGGTGGGACGCAGGGGGCGCGGTCAGTTGGCCGGATTGCTGCTCGGCAGTGTGTCGCAAAAACTGGCGCCCTGCAGTTCGGTACGCGAATTCGAAAATCGGGCTTCAACCTCTTCGTGATCGGCTCTACGGGCAGTCGCATGCAGGAGGTCGTCGACTCCATGCTCAGAGGCGAGCGATGGGATCGACCTGCGCCGAGTGATTGGGTTTACGTCAACAATTTTGACGATTCGCGCCGGCCAACCGCCATTCAACTTCCACCCGGAAGAGCAATTGCGCTCCGCGACACAATGCAGCAAGTGATCGAAGATCTAAGGATCGCATTGCCAGCGCTTTTCGAAAGCGAGGATTATCAGGCGCGTCACGCGGCAATCGATCAGAAGTTTCAGGCCAAACAGTGCGAGGCTTTCACCAAGCTGAATGAGAAGGCCGCAGACGCGAACATGGCCTTGTTGCGGACCCCGATGGGATTCCTGATCGCCCCGGTGCGCGACGGCAAGGCTGTCCCCCCGGATGAGTTCAATGCCTGGCCGGAGGACGATCGCAGGGCGGCCGAAAAGACGATTGAAACGTTGCAGAGCGAGCTCGAACAGATCGTCCGGCAGATACCTCTGTGGGAAAGGGAACATCGCGACGAAGTTCAGCAGCTTGACAGGCAAACCGCATTGGTGGCGATCGACCAGAACATCAATGAGGCCAAGCGCCGGTTTTCCGACGTTTCCCAGGTCGAAAAATATCTGAGCACAGTGCGTGCCGACTTGATCGACAATACTGCGCTGTTCCTGGCAAAGCCCCAGGGCGAATTGGGTGCCATCTTTGGCGCAGTGCTCACCAATACGGTAGACCGCTATCATGTCAACGTGCTCGTCAGTCAGAGCGCGAAGGACAGTCCGATACCGATCGTGCGCGAGCTTCACCCGACTCTCGCCAACCTCGTAGGCTCCGTCGAATACGTCTCGCAGCATGGCGCCTTGGTCACGAACTTTCGGCTGGTCAAAGGGGGAGCAATGCACCGGGCCAATGGCGGCTTTCTGCTGTTGGACGCCCGGCATCTACTGAGTGAACCCTTCAGCTGGCCGGCATTGAAACGCATGCTCCGGCAGCGTGAGATCAGGGTCGAGGATGTCGCGCGTTTTGTCGGGTTGACCAGTACCGTCTCCCTTGAGCCACCATTCCACTCGACATTAAAGTCATCGTCTTCGGCGACCGGCTGCTGTACTACCTTCTTTCCGCCTACGATCCCGAAATAGGCGAGTTCTTCAAGGTGCTGGCCGACTTTGAGGACGACGTTGATCGCACGGCGGAAAGCGAAGCGACCTATGCGCGGCTGATCAGCTCCCTGCTCGTGCAGGAGCAGCTCAAGCCCCTCGACTGCGATGGCGTAGCGCTCGTGCTTGAGCACGCGGCGCGCTTGGCCGACGACTCCGGCAAGCTCACACTGCTGACCGATCGACTGAAGGGTCTTCTCGCCGAAGCCGATTTCTGGGCGAGTAAGGCAAAACACGAAATCACCGCACGTAGCGACGTCCAGCGTGCATTGGACGAAAACGTCACGAGAATGTCGCGCATCAGGGATCGGTCTCAGGATGCGATCCTGCACGACATCTCGCTGATCGACACGACGGGCAACAAGACCGGCCAGGTCAACGGACTGAGCGTTCTTGAGTTGAGCGGTTTTCGGTTCGGCCGGCCGACCCGTATTACACGTCGAGTTCGCCCCGGCGCGGGGAAGGTCGTTGATATCGAGCGGGAGGTCGAGCTCGGCGGTCCCATCCATTCGAAGGGTGTGCTGATATTGTCCGGATTTCTTGCGGGCCGCTATGCGCTTGACACGCCAATGTCGCTGTTTGCAAGCCTCGTCTTCGAGCAGTCCTATGGCGGAGTCGAGGGAGACAGCGCGTCTTCTGCCGAGCTTTATGCCCTCATGTCTGCGCTCGCAGATATTCCCTTGCGGCAGGGTCTCGCCGTCACCGGGTCGGTCAATCAACACGACGAAGTGCAGGCCATCGGCGGCGTTAACGAGAAGATCGAAGGCTTTTTTGAAGTTTGCACAGCGCGCGGACTATCGGGCAGCCAGGGCGTGCTGATACCGAAATCAAATGTTCGGGCATCTGATGTTGCGACAGGATGTCATTGACGCCTGCGCCGCGGGACGTTTCGCAATCTATCCGATCGTCACAATCGATGAGGGCTGAGGGCATTGCGTTGCTCACCGGACGTGCGGCCGGACGGCGAGGATCAGACGGGACCTACCCTGGTGAGAGCATGAACGGCCTGATTGAGGCTCGTCTCCGGACATTCGCTCGCGCGCTCGAACAGGCAAGAAAAGCATTTTCCCATGATCAAAGGTGAGACCTGATTTCAGACGGATGCTACTGACTCTGCCGCACAACAGGCGGGATTACGCAGCGGTGGACTCATTGCCGAGCTCGCGGACCTGTTCGGTGTGGATCTCGTTGGTACCTATGTCGATGACGTAAACTTGAGCAGCCTATCCGAAATGCCCAATGCGCGCGAGTTTCGGGCCGGATGCTGGCAACCCCTCAATCCCGGGCCACTCGCGCGCGAAGTCGCCTTCGCTGCGCGTAGAAGCCGAGCGTTTGTTTCTGGAAAAAGGCAGCCGCCATCGTAAGAGGCTGTTATTCAGCTCGGAGTTGGGGACGGCCCTGCGGGAAGCCGGTATCGAAGACATCATCGCTGTGATCGAACCGAATAGTGCGATCGAACGAGCGACTCACCAATTCATTGAAGTCGCTGGAGGCCGCATTCCATTCGACATCCTCAATCCTGCTAGTGCAAGCCCATGCCAAGCGGCGGCCAGGACCGATCATAGCGGTTGCGAGCGGACCAGACGACCCTGGCATTCTCGCCGCGCTTGCTGTTGCCGCGTCCAGCAAGGAACAACTTTGCCTGATTCCCTCACAGCCAACCCTGTGTTTGTCGACTGCGCTCGAAAGAGCAAGGATAGCGGGGGTTGCCAACTCCCTCGGAGAAGTAGCGTTCCGTGAAGGCAATCTCTTGTTGCCCGCTTCCATGAAAGGGCGCTTTTGGTCATGAGCCGCAAACTGCTCACGGAACCGCCGGTGTTCTCACAGATTCCAATTCTCCTTCTCCGCTGAGCTTTTTTCAGGTGCGGACGTCTCGAATCCGAAGCTTAAAGGTTGACGGCATCGCTTTGCCTATTGTTGTGAACGCGTCCGGAGCACGTGCAAGTCAATGCCTCGTCGTGGAAGCACGATAGCGCACTACGGCGTGGCTTTCCGGTCGGCAAACGTAGGCGTCCCATTCAACGCAATCGATTTTGGTTGCTCAATCACCATGTGCCGACGCGACTTCGCTTCGTACACAGTGACAAGCAACCTTGGATAATGCCTATTATCGCGAATGCCGCATTCTCGGCTTGATGGTACTGTCGTATTCCGATTTCAACTGTCGATCGACCGCGAGGTAAAATGGCGCAGCGAGATGTGCCCTTTTAGGGCTTCGATGCTGGATTACCCAGTTCGTTGGAAACCATCATCACGCCTTCCAGCTTGGCTTTGTTTGAATGGCACGGTCGCGCACTTTTCGACATGGTTCAGTGTCGCGAAATCCGACAGGATGTCGTATGCAGCGGCCAATTAGGCCGCGCGCACTGACCCAGATCAACGATTGGGATTTCGTCCTTGCTGGAACTCGGATTGTGGCACGTGCTTCGTTTCTTGATTCAAATCAATCCACATAGCCTGATTTCGTGAGTTAATTTAAAACCGTTCGCACAGAGGCAAGAATGGTGAAGCACGGCATTGAAGCGTCTACGGGCGTGGATTTGCTTAAGCGAGGAACCCTTCTGCCGACGAAGCGCGGGCGGCAGGATCCGTGATCGTCCCGGCGGCTTATCCCGAGGGAGACCTCGCTTTCGTCCCGTGGGACGGCACGGATCCTTCATTTGATCGGTACAATTCCGCCGATTGAGTGATGTGCGCTTCCCGCAATCGGTAGGTGAGGCTGACCGATGTCCAACCACATGACCAGTTCCGACATAGCCTCCGCATCGGCTGAAGATATCAGAGCGATGCTTGGCGCTCTCAACGAGAGCGACCTGCTCGAAATCGTACACCTCCGGCCGACGATTCGCGACCTCGAAGAGGCGGCCACATGGCTGTCGGGAGATCGCGACATCTTCGGTGCTGGCGAACCCTTGAGTGGCGTAGTGGCTGAAATCGTCGACGTGCTGACGTCGGACGACGAGGACGAGGCGCAGCGCGCGGGTTGAAAGGCATCCGGGATGTCTCGTTCCGCAGCACGCTCGTATTCGCCGCTCAAGTTGAGACAAATCAAGCCGGCGTTCCGCGGTTTCGCTAACTGAAGAGGCTCCAACCAGAAAGGAGAATTGACCATGGCAACTGAGACCAAACTCCCCATTACGAAGAAGCCCAGCGAGACGGCCCTTTTTGGAGATTGGCGTCCATTCGAGGCGCTCAAAAACGAAGTCGATCGGCTGTTCAACGATTTCGGTGACGATTTCTGGCGGCGTCCGTTCCGCTCGCTCGCCGGAGCTGAGAAGGGTTGGGCCCGGAAGTTTGCCGCCAGCCCGGCAGCCGACGTCACTGAAACCGACAAGGCCTACGAGATCACTGCCGAACTGCCTGGGATCGATCAAAAGAATATCGAGGTGAATGTGTCTGATGGCGGGATCACCATCAAGGGCGAAAAGAAAGAAGAGACGGAAGAGAAGAAAAAGGACTACTACGTCTCTGAGCGCCGTTACGGCTCGTTCGAGCGCTATTTTGGCCTGCCCGAAGGCGTCGATGCCGACAAGATCGAGGCGACATTCAAGAACGGCGTGCTCAAGGTGACGCTGCCGAAGACGGCGGAAGCGCAGAAGCCCGCAAAGAAGATCGAGGTCAAGGCGGCTTGACTTCCGAAATCGACCGTGGGGCTTGCGCAGCTGGCCCCACGGAAAATCAGAGGAGGTTGGCTGGTGGCAACCTATCCGATCGATATCGATCCTGAGCAGATTGTGAGGTGGCTCTTGGCTGAACAAGGAGCTACCCCGTCGCTCTTCCGGTTTGATGCACGACGCGTAAGCGAGGTTTGCGACATTCCTCCGCGCGCGGAATACCACTTGGGCGACGTAGAGCGCGAGGACCTGAGCGAAGTGGATACGATCGCGACGCTGGAAGTGAGACCTGCTCACTCAAGCGACTGGAGCCTGACGGTCAGCGTCGAAGACGAAGCCGGTCCCCGTGCCAACGGCAAGGAGGGAGATGCCAGCAGTTTAGAGCAGCAGATGGACCTCGCCAGCTTCTATCATCACTTCATCCGCCCCGGACGCGGAATTGCCACGGCGACGGCAGAGACCAGTAACGAGGCAGGCGAGGGACATCTGAAGGAGCTATTGGACGCCATTTTGGTGGATCGCCACCCGGCAAAGGAAACCGCCGGTCGGCATGTATGAAGGCGCCGCCCCTGCTGCCCTAACCAGACGGCGCAGCTCTGAGCTCTTATCAATGCGACATCATCAGACAACATGGCGCATCCTTTAACAGACCGCGTGTCATGCCGCCAAATATCCACTCACCCAGTCGGCTGTGCCCGTAGGCGCCTGTTACGATTAAATCGGCGTCCGCTGCCTTCGCAAGGCGCACCAGATGGTCCGCATCGGCACTGGCTGTGTGCACTCGAACATCGGTGTGACATTTTGCCCCCCGCAACGACAAATACCTAGCCACGTCCTCGACGCGTCGGCGCGCCGAGTCTTGTTCATCCGAGAGACAAAGTTCGACGATGGTTACCTCGGAAGCCCTGGCAAGAAACGGCAGTGCTTGAAGAACGGCAATGCGGGCCTCCCGCGTGTCCTTCCAGCCGATGACTACGCGATCGGCCTTCAGTTCCGACACATGCTCGGGAACCACAATGGCGGGACGGCCCAGCCGCAAAATTGCTTCAGCCGGATCGACAAAGCGAAACTCATCGGCACCCCTGTGCCACCCCTTCATCACAATCAGGTCGGCGGCCCTTGCCTCGTTGATCAGGAACATCGTGGGACCCGCAATATCCCAACGCCATTCGGTCCTTTCCTTGGGCATGCCAACGACTTTTCGGAACCAATCTTCCTTCTCTACCAACGTGGCCTTCATGCGCTTCACATCGTCCGCGGTGGTCGCCTGAATGACAACTTCTTCCGCGACGACAGGCGGCGGAATCGCAAGCGCCGACACGCCGATGATTGATGCGCCAAACCTGTTCGCCACATCTCGGGCGACCCGCACCTGTTCTTCTGCCTGCTGGGCGGCATCAACGTAGACCATAACCGTTCGAATCGTCATCTGCGCGTCTCCAACTTCTGTCAAACTGTATCTTCCATCCACGCACATAGGATCAATTGGTACGGATCCTGCTGCCATATCTTCGGATTGCCTGGGTTGACCTGTATCAACCACCGGTATTCCGAACGGTCTGGAAAGCTACGGCAAGAACCCGCTCGTGTGAGCAAGCTTCTTCGGCAGGTATTCGCTGGTCACATAGTTGAGGCCCCATTTGGCGAGCGCCTGCTGCTCCGCGCGTACGCCCATCGCGAGCAGTTGCCTGATCGCTGCGATCCACTCCGGATGAGCCATGATGAATGGATCGTTATTGAGAGCATCCTGCGCGCGCTTGATATCGGTGGGCGACAACGGATGAGCGCATCTTCAAGCCCGAAATCGACGATATCCTGCGGCGTGACACCGAGGAAACGCGCCTGTGGCACACAAAGGAAGCGGTTTAGGTGGGCCGCGTTGCCGGAACCAGCTTTCAGCGTGCGATAAATATTGGTGAAACCGTAGGGGTCGCAGTCGACAAAACGATAAACCGGCAGTTTTTGTACATCGGACAGCACACGAATGAAGCGGCGCGTTGCGCGCGTCGGCACGCCACCCATCTCGACAATGATGCAACGCTCCGTTTCCCAGAACCTGTGGTTGTTCAGACGCTGGAACATGCCGCCTGTTTCGATGGCGAGCACGATGCGAAAGCTCAGGTGCTCGACCGAGTGAGGGATCGTGTAGGCGCCGCTGCCGAGATTGGCGCAGTCAATCTCGATGGCAGCGCCGGTTGCGGGATTTCTGTCGATGACGGTCAAACGGCCGGCGACCGATCCGCCATGGGCCTCCGGATAGAAGCGCAGTTGCTCGCGCGACAAGCCGTGTATCGATGCCATGGCCTCGATGTCGTCCATGGTTGCATCAGATTCGGCCTGCTCGTCGAACCGACAGTCACCCCAGTTTTTGCTGATATAGTAGACCTCGCGCTTGGTCGCGAAGTCATCATGTTCGACCATGGCACGCGACGTCGCCATCAACCGCAGGGTCTGCGCAAAGGACTTTGCGGTCGTCACCGTGAGCGTTCGATCCTTCTCGGCCTTGCCCAGTTCGAGGTAGCCCGTCGCCTTGTCATACGTCACGTTGTCAAGCGCGCGGACCGGAAACTTGATATCAGGCAGCTTCCCGGCGCGTCGATGTCGGTGCGCACCTGCGTGGCTATTGAATCTATCAGCGCGATGGCTTTGTCATCGGCCTCGCTATGGATTGGCTCGACGCTGCCTTTCTTCATGGCCCGGACCTCGACAACGCGCGGCTCTCATGCAGGGCTTGAGGATCTCCGGATAAGGCTCGATGGCCTCCTTCGACTCCGACGTGTAACGCCGAGCCCCATGTGGTCATGGCCTGCGCCGGAGATGTTCCGACGCTTGAGACGCTTGCCGCCGTTGACCTGCTGCGCAACGCGCTGCCGGATCTGAGAATTCGCGTGGTCAACGTGGTCGATCTGATGACGCTGCAACCGAAAGAACAGCATCCGCATGGCCTGTCCGACCACGATTTCGACAGCCTGTTCACCCGCGACAAGCCGGTGGTCTTCGCCTATCACGGTTATCCCTATCTGATCCATCGCCCGACCTATAACCGGGCCAATCACGCCAACGTGCATATGCACAGCTATGCCGAAGAGGGCACGACGACGACACCGTTCGACATGACGGTGTTGAACCAGCTCGACCGTTTTCATCTCGCCATCGAAGCGATCGAGCGCGTGCCGGGGCTCGCCGTTGCGGCCGCCCACGTCAAACAGCAATACCGCGATGCGCTGATCAAGAACTGCGCGGATGCGCGAGGTCAACCTGACCACAATTGTGGCAGTCTCGGTCACAAGCGTCCGGTCAGTCAGGTGCGACTGTTTTTCCTATCTAAATTCCTCGATCCAATGATAATTTGTGCCACCGGCGCGATGAGTAGCGAGGGAGGAGCGCGATGAATAATTACATAGCGCGTGCAAACATTGACCACTATCTCGAACTGCTGAACAAGGATGAAATCCCGTCCAATGGCAATTCGATGATCGGCAAACTCTTGATCGAAGAAGAGAACAAACTGAGCCACGATTTAGAGCAGCTTGAGTTTGCTGAAAGCCGGGCCACAGCATGTCGAGATCGCGTGAGCCATTTGACGCGCTTGCGAGAATGCTTTGCCGCCGGCTCAAGCGATCGAGTGCAAGCCGAGAGAATGCTTGCAAATTTTGAGGACATTCTGCGGCTCATAGAGGGCTTCAGCGACCAAATGCGCAAGAGAGTAAACGATAGGGCGCTCTAGGAAGCCAGAGCGCTGAAGGCACACTTTCCTTCGCTGACGCGTCACCGCGGGCAGCCAGCGCGAGCGCGATATCCGTTCAGTAAGCCATGCGCGCATACATTTTCGACGCGATCGCGACAAGCAGGATCGTCACTCCCGCTAACACGCTGGTATCGAATATCAAGCCGTACTCCGATTCGACATTCGCCAGCATCAAGGCGCGCAAGGCGTCGACCTCGTAGGTGAGCGGATTGATATGGGAAACGCCCCTCAGCCAGTTCGGCATAAGCGATAGCGGGTAGATTGCATTGCTGGCGAAGAAGATCGGCATCGTGATTACCTGACCGATGCCCATGAATCGCTCACGCGTCTTCACGATGCAAGCGATGATCAGCGAAAGCGTCGAGAATAGCGCCGAGCCCAGGATGATGACCGCTACGACTCCCGATATGTGGAAGGGATCAAGGCTCACTCCAACGCCGAGCAGAAGCGCAAGCAGGTATACGATAAATGTCTGCGACAGCCCCCGGACGCCCGCCGACATCGCCTTGCCGGCAACGAGCGCCGACCGTGGGGCCGGGCTGACGAGATAGCGTTGCAAGATACCGAGGTCGCGTTCCCAAATGGCTGAAATGCCGTAGAAAATCGCCACAAAGAGCGCGCTTTGGGCAAGAATACCGGCGGCGAGGAAATCGAGATAGGGGATGCCACCCGGGGCGACCCCACGAACGCGCGCCATGACCTCACCGAACAGCATCAGCCACAAGACCGGCTGCACTGCACGGGTCAGCAGTTCTATCGGATCATGATAAAGTTTCTGAACCTCCGCTGCGGCAACGGCGAAGACTTGCGTCAAATAATTGTCCGTAGAGGCTTCAACCGTGTCTGCGTTCGGCCTGCCTGTTACGTCTGACTGCGCCATAGCTTCCTTCTGCCTCCGTTTCGCTTGTCGCAGTGGTTAACCGCATGAAGACGTCATCAAGGGTGGCGTCAGGTCCGACGCGCGACTTCAGCTCGACGGGAGTCCCGGTGGCAGCGATGCGACCGCGATCAATCATAGCGATCCGATCACAAAACTCGTTGATCTCTTCAAGGTGATGCGACGTCACGATCATGGTGCGCCGAAAGCGATCCCGCAATTCAAGCACTCGCTGCCAGACCGTTTCACGCGCTGCCGGATCAAGCCCCACCGTCGGCTCATCGAGGAAGAGAACCGCCGGTCGATGCAACAGGCTTTGCGCAATCTCGAGGCGGCGAAGCATGCCCCCCGAATACTGGCCCGCGAGATGATGCGCGACTTCAGCAAGGCCCATCCGCGCGAGCGCACGCTCGATACGCTCGCGGCGCTCCCGGCGTGGAATCCCATAGAGCCTCGCCGACAACAACAGGTTCTCGAAGCCTGTGAGCGAGCCGTCCGCCGAGAGGAGTTGCGGGACATAGCCAATGTGGCGGCGCACTTCGGCCGGCTGAAGAATGACGTCAAAGCCGGCAATTGTTGCTGAACCCGACGTCGACGGCAGCAAGGTTGTCAACATCTTGATGAGAGTGCTTTTGCCCGCTCCGTTCGGACCGATCAGGCCGAAGATCTCGCCCTGCTTCACCCGAAGCGAAACATCATCTACCGCGGCAAAGTTACCGAACTTCCGCGTCAAGGCTTTGGTCTCGACAACAACCCCGTCCCTTACTGTGCTCTGCCCTTGCTCCGACATGTCGTTCTTTCGCGCCTCCCAACAATCGCAGATTCGAAGCTGTCAAGGACATGGGACGTGCTCTTGTGAATCACCTGAAAGGTCTTGTCGCAGCCGTTCCCGCGGTTTCGCAGATTGGCACGATGCCGCAGCGGCTTGCCTGCAGACGGCCGTCAAACAAATGGCCTTCAAGTTATTAAAGCTCGGATTTCTCAAACCAAGTTGACATGGATCAACGTTGGGCACAGGACCAGGATCAGTACTGCTAACCGAACTGGCGTTGCTCACGGCGAGAAAGTCCCTTCATGACCAAAAGTAACATCCCTCTAGGCAAACTCTTCGGGATTCAGATTGGTCTGGACTATTCCTGGTTTGTGATTTTCGCCCTGCTCACTTGGATGCTTGCGGATAGCTATTATCCCGACGAATTCAAGAATTGGTCGCCCTTGCTCTACTGGCTGACGGGGGCCGTGACGGCCATCTTGCTCTTTGTGAGCGTACTGCTCCATGAACTCGGGCACTCGGTCATAGCGTTGTGGTACAAGATTCCGGTGCGCAGCATCACGCTTTTCCTCTTCGGAGGGATCGCACAGATCGAAGGAGAGCCGCCCAGCGCAGTCGCCGAACTCTTGATTGCGATCGCGGGCCCGCTTGTGAATCTTGTGCTCGCGGTCTCTTTCTACACGGTACAAGCAGCCGTTTCCGGCCTGGAGCCGCTCCTGGGTCTGACCAAATATCTGGCCTACATCAATCTCGCCTTGGTGCTGTTCAACCTGATACCCGGCTATCCGCTCGATGGTGGTCGGGTGTTGCGAGCCATCGTGTGGGCCGCCACGGGAAACATGAACCGATCGACGGTCGTCGCAGCAAGCGTCGGCCGGTTTTTCGCTTTTCTGCTCATTTTTGCAGGGACCCTCCAGATGTTCAGCGGCAATCTTGGCGGCGGACTTTGGATTGCGCTGATCGGCTGGTTCCTCGACAATGCCGCTTCGGTCCAGATTCAGCAGGTTACGCTTCGGGGCCTGCTGATCGGCCATCGCGTTAAGCAGGCCATGAGTACGCGTTACGCCATTGTCCCCGACGATCTGACGCTCCAACAATTGGTCGACGAACAGATCCTTGGCTGCGGACAACGTAGCTTCCTCGTGAACCGCGGAGATCGGACTGTCGGTTTGATAACCTTGCATCGAGTCAAAGAGGTGCCGCGTCAAGAATGGGCGACAACACGTGCCGGTGAGGTTATGCTTCCGTACCAGCAGTTGAAATGTATCGATCAAGACGCGGAGCTGTGGTCCGCGCTCCAGAATATGGACCGGAACGGAGTAAACCAGATGCCGGTCGTCCAGGCTCAGCATGTCGTCGGAATGCTGAGTCGGGAAGACGTCATAACTTTCTTGGCCACGCTCCAGGAATTCGGAATCCAGCCCAGCACGCAGAAGACTTAACAGTGTGTCGAGCCGATAGCGCGAGTTACGCGTCTATCTGGCTAAAGCGTGTCTAAAGAGCCTTCAATGAGACATCAGGCAGCAGATTGGGCTTGAAGCGAGCAGATCATGGGTCATTCCACCGAAAACCCATTCGTTGAGTCGACTGTGGCCATATCCTCCGGTCACAAGCAGGTCAGCTCCCTCGTCTTCCGCGAATCCCGTGATCTGATCGGCGCCCGAACCCATCAGCCTCTTTTCGGCCCGAGCTTCGGCTCTCACTTTGTGTCGCCCCAGATACAGCACAACGTCATCGAGTTGCTGGCGCGCGCCCTCCTCCTCATCGCCTTCGTAGATTTCCATGACCGTAACCCGCTTCGCCTGGTGCAAGAATGGCAGCGCGTCACGGATCGCGCGGCGTGCTTCGCGTGTGTCCTTCCATCCGATTAGTATGTGTTCCGCTAAAAGGCCTTTCACTCCGGCAGGCACCACGAGAAAGGGGCGCCCGGCTCCCACAATTGCCGTTCCAGGATCGAGCGCCCTATGGAAATTTATCGAGCGACCGCCCTTCTCGATGACAATCAAATCGGCGCATCGTGCTTCACGGATCAGGGTATCTGTGGGAATTTCGAGCGCTGATCGCCACTCTTTTTCGCGTACCATTCCCGCGGCAGCATGGAATCTATCTCCAGCCTCGGCGAGGCTCTTCCTCATCTGCGCAAGTTCCAGCTCCGTCGGATAGTCGACGATCACCACTCCCTCGGCCACAACAGGCGGCGCAGTCGCAAGAGCGGATAACCCGATCAGCTTTGCCGAGAATCGCTCCGCGAGGTTCGCCGCGACGCCGACGAGTACTTTCGAAGAATGATCGGCATTGACGTAAACGAGCAACGTTGCATAGGACATGATGCTTCCTGTCTCACTTGAACATCAGGACCACGTTGCAGAGGAGCATTTGATCTACATCAAAGTTCTTGCCGACGTCTGTTGTGGCTTGCCGAGAATTGGGGGCTGCGCCTCCGCGGCCGGCTGATATCGATCAAACCCTACCAATTTTCTGCGGCGCTTGTTTGGTGAATAGCCGACTTGACACTGGAGATATCATGCACCGGTCGCGAGGAAGTCAAATTCAACTTCGGTCTCCCGATCCGCGCCGATTCGATGCGAGGGCTGTCATCGGAGAAGGTAGCCGGGCGCCGCGCGTTTATCTCGTCGGTGAAGCTCCCGGTCGCGAGGAAGCGGAATCTGGCCGACCGTTCGTCGGTCCCGCGGGGACAGCATTGCGGGAGATGATGCGCGAAGCTGGCATGAACGAAGCGCAAATCCGTCTCGCCAACGCGCTTCCTTTCCGCCCGATTAAACGGTCAACGACGCGCGGACTACGCAATCGGAAACCAACCAATAAGGAGCTTCGGGCTTACGGGCCTATCGTGCTTGCCGACATCGCTTGCGTTCGGCCCAAGCTCATCATTGCGCTGGGAACGTCTGCGGCGTCTCTGTTTGGTATTTCGACGACGATTGATCGCGCTCGCAAGCAAGTGTTCTGGCTTAATGGCATACCCGTCCGGGTTACCTATCATCCGGGATATGTATTGCGCTTCGGCGGAAGAGGGTCGAAGCTTTGGCGAACAGCGGTTCGTGATTTGCGCAACTATTCGAAACCGGAGAGAGGGTCGTCTTCTCCATCTTCCAGCCCCGCCGCCATGAAAGGTGCTCGCGTAGCCGAATGTATTTGCAGATGGCCTAGACCGGTACGCAGCTAGAGAATCACGCTGGTCAACGCTTGTCACTTTCTTGATCAATATCAATGTCGGGAGATGTCGGAGAGCCATCAATTCTGGCCTTGAACGATGGAGATCTGCCATGAGCGACAAGGAATTGCAGCAAAGGGTTCTCGATGAGCTCGATTTCGATCCCAGGATTGAGGCCGCGAATATTGGCGTCGCGGTCAATAACGCTGTCGTCACATTGAACGGGCACGTATCCAGCTACGCGGAGAAACTTGCCGCCGAGCAGGCGGCTCGCCGGGTCAAAGGCGTCCGGGCGCTCGCACAAGAAATCGAAGTTCGCTATCCAAGCGACAAAAAGACATCCGATGACGAAATCGCGAAGCGGGCGCTCAATGTCATTGAATGGGATACGAGAATACCCCAGGACAACGTCCAAGTGACCGTCCAGAAGGGACTCATCACACTCAACGGGCAAGTCAACTGGCAATACCAAAAGAAGGCCGCAGAAGATGCCGTTCGCAAGCTGTCGGGTGTTACCGGTGTAATCAACAATATTTCGCTCAGGCCTACTGTCGTCGCGTCTGACATCAAGAGGAAGATTGAAAGTGCGTTAGAGCGACGTGCGCAAGTCGAGGCGAATACAATCCGCGTTAACGTGCTGGATGGAAACAGGGTCAAGCTTGAGGGCAACGTTGGCTGCTGGGACGAACTGGAGGTAGTCGAAAACGCTGCGTGGTCGGTCGCCGGCGTTCAGTCGGTTGACGATCACTTGACGATCGGCTGAACGCACCTTCCACCGGCGCTGCCTATCAATCGGGTTGCAGCGCTTGATGCTCGTACAGACCGCCCAGGTCAATTGTCGCGATCCGATCTTGCGCGGCTCTTGCTTGGGACTTGCCACGTGCACCATACCGTTGGCTTGCGTCGATACTTAAAACGGGGACTCCGCTAAGGCCAACACCGGCTTGAGCCAGGTCAAAATGTGCCTGGAGGAGCTGTAGTAACAAGTATTCAAGCAGAGCGGAGCCTGTGCAAGAGCTTCGAACACGGGTGTGTCATTCGAACCAGCGACCTTCAACGGAGAGATGTTTAATTTGAGCGCTGAGACGCTTCAGTTGACGGATAGGCAGATCTCGAGCGACATTTCCCTTCCGAAGTCGGCTTTGGCGCGGGAGCACGAGCCGTTTTTTGCGAAACTTTCCATCCGCAATCTCAATTTCTTTTATGGAAAATCACAAGCACTGAAGAACATCACTCTCACGCTGTACGACAAGAAGGCGACGGCCGTCATTGGGCCATCCGGCTGCGGGAAGTCGACGCTGCTGCGGGTCCTCAACAGAATGTATGATCTCTATCCCGGTCAGCGGGCCGCCGGTGAGGTCCTTCTCGACAACGAGAACATTCTGTCGCCGACGATTGACGTCAATGTTCTGCGCGCCCGCATCGGAATGGTGTTCCAGAGACCGACGCCCTTTCCCATGTCGATCTACGAGAACATTGCCTTCGGGATTCGCTTGTACGAGCGGCTACCGCGCTCCGAACTCGATGGCCGGGTTGAGCTCGCCTTGCGCAGCGCCGCGCTCTGGGACGAGGTTAAAGAAACCCTCAAGGCAAGCGGCGAGAGTCTCTCTGGCGGCCAGCAGCAACGTTTGTGCATTGCCCGCACTCTGGCGGTTAAGCCCGAGGTTATTCTCTTCGATGAGCCGTGTTCGGCGCTCGATCCCATCTCGACGGCCAAAATTGAAGCACTAATAGACCAATTGAAGGCGCAATACACGATCGCCATTGTGACCCATAATATGCAGCAGGCCGCCCGCGTATCTGACTTCTCGGCTTTCCTGTACCTCGGCGAGCTGATCGAATTCGACAAGACAACCAAGCTATTCACGGCGCCGCACGATCGACGCACGCAGGATTACATCACGGGCCGCTTCGGATGAGAGGACGTTCCAGTCGTGTTGGATGCGAGGTATCGCCATGGTTGAACATACAATGCGAGCATTTGATTCAGATTTGCAAGAGCTTGCTAAAAGGATCCTGGATATGGGTCAGTCCGACCTTCAGCAGATCGACGACGCGATCGAAGCCTTGTTGAAGCGGGACACCGTACTTGCGAGACGTGTTGTTGAATCTGACGATCTTATCGATACTCAGCAGCGCGACATCGAAGAGAACGCTATCGCCACCATCGCGCGGCGTCAGCCGATGGCTGTTGACCTGCGGGAAATCGCTGGAGCTTTGCGCATTTCCAATGATCTTGAACGGACCGGCGATCTCGCTGAGAACATCGCCAAGCGAGTGTTGCTCCTGACAAGCGAATTCTGCATCGACGAAGTCATGCTTCAGCTGCAGCGCATGGCGCAGCTTGCGCGCGTCCAACTGGAACAGGTGCTGCACAGCTATCAGCACCGCGATGTTGCCGTGGCCCTGGAGGTATGGCGCAAGGACCGGGAGATCGATGCGCTTGACAATTCACTGTTCCGCGAACTCCTCACCTATATGATGGAAAACCCGCGCAGCATCACATTTTGTGCTCATATGCTGTTTTGCGCCAAGAATATTGAACGAATTGGCGACCACGCGACCAATATCGCCGAGACGGTGTACTACATCGTAGAAGGACACCCGGTTCCGGAAGAGCGCCCTAAAGCGGACCTCACCAGCAAAGAACGGATGCGGGAAACCCTTTGACGCGTTAGCCGGGCCGGTAGAACGTGCCGCGGGACACCCTCGTTCGTTGGCGGTCTTTGACGCGCATCAATGCTACCGGCGAGGCTCCGTCCTGACCCTGTTGCACCGAAAATGTCTGCTGGAGACGGATCATGAGCATTGCAGTCACACTCGCACGCTATCTTGCTGAGCAAAGCGTTCCGTACGATGTCATGCAGCACCCGCACACGGTTACGGCAGTCGAAACCGCTCAGGCAAGCCACGTACCAATCGATCGTTTGGCAAAGGCGGTGGTGCTCAAGGGAGAGGACGGTTACATGCTCGCGGTAATACCGGCTTCTTGCCACATCCAGTTCGGCGACCTGCGCAGGCAGCTCGGGACCGACGTTGCCATGGCCACCGAGGATCAGATTGAGACTTTGTTTCGCGATTGCGAGCCGGGCGCGGTGCCTGCGCTTGGAGCCGCCTATGGACTAAAGGTCATCGTCGATGAAGGCCTGGCGAAGGAGCCAGAGATCTACCTCGAGGGTGGCGATCGTGCCAGCCTGGTTCATCTCAGCGGAGCGGTTTTTGCCAAGCTTCTAGTTGATGCCCGGCAGGCGCATTTCGCCGCTTAGCTCAGTAGATGAGTCGCACCTTTTAGGAGCCAAAGCCCAGATACCGTCTCTTCTTGAGAGTTCCCTGAATCCCACTCTTAGACGGGAGGGCTGCCTCGAATCGCGGCTAAGGACAGGCGGTCTGTGTTGCACCGTCGAGATATATCGCGCGACCGTCATGAAAAAGATGGAGGCATCTCCGCCATCACAGCTAGTCCGGTCCGACGTTTTGGCGCGCAACGCTCAGCGGTCTAATTGTCTAACGCTGCCACTAGATGTCATCCATGGACCTGATTTTTCGTGTTCATCGCATCGCAACCTCATGCCTATGCCGCACGCTGGAATTTGGGGGCCGACTCGATATCGTCCATGACCTTTTGCAGCAGCGATTGCAGCTCTTCGGCGATCGAGATCATCACAACGTGGTTGACCGTTCCTATCGTGCAAGCTGGATCCACTACAGAGAATTCTACGCAGCCGTCGCTATGCTGTTGAACGACCACATCGCAAAGCAGCGTCGAGCCGATCGCATCGTCGGCCTCGACGGCCCGGCGCACTAGCGGGAGGTTGCAGGCGCTCAGAATAAGATAGGGACGTAGATCGACCGAGAGGTGCTTTTTTAAGACCTCGCGTATGTCGGTTTCAGCCACGATCAAGAATCCTTGACGCTTGAGAGCCTCTTTCGCAGCGGCAACAGCGTCTGCAAAACTCATGCTGGCCCACGTGGAGAAAAAATGCATTTTCGCCTCCTATTCATGACTATTTGACGAACCGCTTCTCCGAAACTTCGCATAACGCATTCTTACCAAAAGACAGTCGCTCGACCCAGCAATGATGACTATTCACCCCGATGGGTTGAGGGATTGCGCCTCAGCTTCATCCGCGAGATTAGGCAATCGTGATGGTCGGCCCGCCTGCCACACGACATGCTTTCCGTTCATCGCCCTAGTCTTGGTCTGACGACCACGCGCGGTGAGAAGCTGTCGGTAGATCCGGACGTATTCGTGCGCCATCCGTTCGGCCGTGAAACGACGTTCGAACTCGGCACGCACCCTGACGCGATCCAAGTCTCCGATTCGCCGAACCGCTGCTACCGCCTCTTCGATGGTATCGACGACGAAGCCTGAGACGCTTTCCTCAACGATCTCCGAAACCGACCCGTTGCGATATGCAATCACCGGCGTGCCACATGCCATTGCCTCGATCATGACCAGTCCAAATGGCTCCGGCCAATCGACCGGGAATAACAATGCGGTTGCCCCGCCGAGAAAGGTTGCCTTTTCGCCCTCGCCGATTTCCCCGATAAACTCGACGTCGGAATTGCCCTCGACCATGGGGCGAATCTTCGCGTCCCAATATGCTTGATCCGCTCGATCCACCTTTGCCGCGATCTTGAGCGGCATCCCACTTTTTGCTGCGATCTCGATCGCGAGATCAGGACGTTTATCGGGGGAAATACGACCGAGGAACGCAAGATAGCCATCCGGATTCGGGTGAAACGGGAGAAGGTTCGGAGGAAGGCCATGGTGAACCGTGCCAAGCCAGTTCGCGCCAGACAGATATCTTCGCTGATCATTCGAAATCGCGGCCACCGGAAGATCTCGGAACACCGCGTAGAATGGCGCAAGATCCGGCAGGTCTAATCGGCCATGCAGCGTGGTCAGAGTCCGATCGGCGAAACCGCGAATCAGCGCGGTATGAATGATATCAATGTGGAAGTGAAGAACGTCGAATTCGCCGATCCTGCGCCGGACCTCATCCAGCATGATCATATGATAAGGCAGCGTGTCGCGCACCGAAGGATTGAAGCGCAAAGCGACGTCGCAACAGCGCACGAGTGTGGCTGTCGTTTGCGAGTCGCCACTGGCAAAGAGCGTGACGTCATGGCCCTGTCGCACTAGCTCTTCAGTCAGAAAAGAAACGACGCGTTCCGTGCCGCCGTAAAGTCTAGGTGGCACGCGTTCATGAAGAGGGGCTATTTGAGCGATACGCATCGGAAGCGCCACCCGCACAGTTGGGGAAAACCAACTTAGTGCCGCTGACGCGCTCCGTTTTGATGTGGGTCAAATGCTGCTGTCGACTGCGCGATGTTGATCAAGATCAATATGCTGCAAAAGCTTGAGTTGTAATTTTCGCTGCAGAGAGCAGGTCAATGACGTTGTCTGATTGCCCCGCCGATTTTTCGCTCTCGCCAACCGCCGATCCGAGCTGGCTGTTGGTCGAAGACGGCGTGAATCCAGCGCGAGAGCGTGAAATTGACTCGCTCCTCGCCATTTGCAATGGATACCTGGGCATGAGGGCTTCGGCCGCCGAGGGCATCAGCTTCTCGTATCCTTCGACCTTTATTGCAGGACTGTATGTCACCAATGGTGGCCTCGGGCCGAGACTAGCCGTTCTCCCGCATTTGCTGTGCGTCGATGTCACAGTACAGGGAGAGAAATTGTCGCTGGCGGCAGGTCGTGCGCTCCTGCATCGGCGACAACTTGACCTTCGCCAAGGCATTCTGTGGACGGAATGGCGCCAGCAGGATCCAAGCGGTCGCATCACGCGATTGACGTCTCTCGAACTGACCTCACTCGCCGATCGGCACGTGATGCTGCAATCGGTAGCGATAACCGCTGAGAATTATGCGGGCAGGATCAGCCTGACCGCGCGCACTTGTCCTTTGGATATGGCGAGCACCGACATCGAACAGGTCGCGATCGAGTCTGACGCCTTGCTCATGCGCATCCCTGGCAACGAGATCGGGATCGCGAAAGCATCGGAGGTACGGAGCCTTGCTGCCTCGTTTTTGCCAGATCATGAGACTGGGCCAAATGGCCGCGAGGAGCGGTGGTCATGGGAGGCCACCCTCAGCGGGACCATTCGGTTCGATCGCATCTTCACCATCTTCACCTCACGTGACGTTGGAAACCCCGCTAAGGCGGCGCGGGATCACCTCACCGCGATGGGCGCGCGCAGCCTTCAAACGGCGGCCGCAGCGCATGTCGACGCATGGCATCGGCGATGGGAAAACGCCGAAATTCGAATTACTGGAGACAACGAAGCTCAACGCGCGCTCCGGTTCGCGATCTACCACCTGATCGCAGCGGCTAATCCAGCCGACGAACATGTTTCGATCGGCGCGCGTGGCCTGACGGGAGAGGCCTATAGGGGTCACATATTCTGGGACACAGAAATCTTCATGCTGCCGTTTTATGTTTTCACCGACCCTCCGGCGGCGCGGGCCCTTCTCATGTATCGCTACCACACTCTGGATGCGGCGCGCCGGAAAGCCGTCGAGTACGGCTATGAAGGAGCCCTCTACGCATGGGAATCGGCTGATAGCGGTGACGAGACAACTCCGACGCGTGCGGTCATGCCCGATGGACGGGTCATCATCATCCGGACAGGAGAACGAGAACACCACATTAGCGCTGACGTTGCGTATGCCGTTTGGCAGTATTGGCACGCGACCGGCGACGATGCCTTTATGCTGGGAGCAGGCGCGGAGATCCTCGTCGAGACAGCACGGTTCTGGAGGAGTCGGGCAAAGGTTGGGCTTGATGATCGAGCCCATATCCGACAAGCGATCGGTCCCGACGAGTATCACGAACTCGTCGATGACAATGCGTATACCAATGCGATGGCGGCATTTAACCTGGAGTGCGCAGCCGATGTCGCAGACGGCTTCCAGCGCGCGAAATCGGGCGATTGGCAGCGGCTGTCGGCTCGCCTCGGCCTTGCCGAGAAGGAACCCAACAGCTGGCGTACTGTAGCAGAAGCTTTGGTAACGGGCTTCGATCCTGCGACAAGGCTCTTCGAGCAGTTTGCAGGCTACTTCCAGCTGGAAGAGATTGACGTCGCGGCACAACGGGGCCGCGCGATGCCGATTGATATGGACCTAGGACCGGAGCGTGTCCGTCGCTCGAAAGCGATCAAGCAGGCTGACGTCGTGGCGCTGAGTGCTCTGCTGTGGGACAAATGGCCGGTTGCGGTGCACGAGGCTAATTTTCGCTACTACGAGCCTCGCACTGCGCACGGCAGTTCGCTCAGCCCCGCGCTTTACTCCCTGGTTGCAGCGAAGCTTGGTGATCGAAGCCTCGCGCAAACCTATTTTCGTCAGGCCGCAGAGATCGATTTGTCGAACAACATGGGTAATGCTGCGGGCGGCGTCCATATGGGTGCCCTTGGCGGCCTCTGGCAGGCAACGGTTTTCGGTATTGCGGGCTTGAGCATGCGCGAGAACGGCATCGTCCTTGATCCACATCTCCTCCCGGGATGGACCGAACTAGTATTCCCTCTGCAATGGCGAGGCCGCTCGCTGCGGGTGCACCTGCAAGCTGATCCGCCGCAAATCGAGCTAACCATCAAGGCGGGGAACGAATTGACCGTCGCTGTTCTTGACGGACCCTCTTGTCGTGTTCGCGAAGGCCAGCGTGTTGTTTTGCACGGAAATGCGTTGGGCTGGGCCAATTGGGAGATCGCGCAATGACATCCGCGAAAACAGTGCTGGTTCCTCTCGACGGCTCTGTTCATTCAACGGCAGCAATACCGGTTGCGCGCGGTTTCGGCGAACTGCTGAACGCACCGATTGTTCTTCTTCACGTGAGCGATGACGTCCTAACCACTCGCGCGCTCGTCGAGCGCATGAAGCTATCAGGCGAAGATGTGCCGGGGCTCATACTCGAGCAACGGCCTGGCGCCGCTGCGGCGGCCATCGTCAAAGAGGCTGGTGAACGCCACTCCGCCATGATCGTGATGTGTCCACAGATTCGAACAGATTTGCGGTGGCGCGCGCTTGGGAGCGTGGCAGCAGCGGTCCTCCGCTCGTCGCCCTGCCCCGTCGTCCTCGTCCCTTCCGCTCGGGGGCGCAAGCGATGGGCGCTGCATCGGCTGCTCATTCCGCATGACGGCACCCCGACGAGCGCCGCCGCGATAGGCCCTGCGACAGACTTGGCACTGAGGGCCGCGGCAGAGCTCGTCGTGCTGCACGTTGCGACGCCGGGAACCGAACTGCCAACCGAGCCCGGGACGTTGGTCTCGCCGCGCTATGTCGATCAACCGCAGCATGAGTGGCCGGCCTGGGCACAGGAGTTTCTCGCTCGCCTTTGCGCGGTCGGGGGGGCGAGGGCGCGCACCGACATGCGTTTCGCGGTCGCCCAAGGAGAGGCCGGCGCAGCCATTGTCGATTTCGCGCGGCAGAGCGACCTCATCGTTTTGGGCTGGCGTGGTGCGCTCGAACCCGGCCGAGCGCAGACAATGCAACGCGTCATCTGCGACACCTCTTGTCCCATGATCGTGCTCCGTGTGGATGACAGCGGTCGACGATATTGGCCATGGTCATCATAGATGTAAGGCGCTTCGATGCGCTTATCTTCGATCTTGATGGCGTGATCACGCAGACGGCATCGATCCATGCCCGGGCGTGGAAGCGGCTGTTTGACGACCTTCTGTCTCGCCAGGCGGCGCAGACAGGCGCCGCGTTTGTCCCTTTCGATCTTGAGAATGACTATCGTCGCTATGTCGACGGCAAACCGCGCATAGCAGGCGTAACAAGCTTTCTTGCGGCGCGAAGGATCATGCTCCCTATAGGAGCACCGGAGGACCAGGCAGACCGGGAAACCATCTACGGGCTCGCCAGCCGCAAGGACCATTACTTTACCGAGCTCGTGAGACAGGAAGGGGTGCGCGTGTCCGCTTCCGCCAGCTCCCTTCTGCGAGAGGCCCGCATACGCGGCATGCGCACTGCTGTGGCCTCGTCGAGTCACCATTGCGCAGAGCTTCTTGACACCGCTGGTCTGACATCTTTGTTTGATACACGCGTCGACGGGATCGATCTCGATCAACTGGGCCTTCCCGGAAAGCCGGCTCCCGATATGTTCCTGGAGGCAGCGCGCCGTCTCAACGCGGTGCCTCAGCGTACGGCAGTCTTCGAGGATGCCGTAGTGGGGATACAAGCGGCACGCGCTGGCGATTTTGGCCTCGTCATCGGGGTCGGATCCACAGCTCGCGTACCTGGGTTGCTCGAGCATGGAGCAGACGCTGTCGTGGCCGATCTGGGCGAAATTCACCTCGAAAAATACCCTGACCACCCCTGGGGAGGCCTAGTCATTGGCGTCGGACCGAGCAAGCGCGATGCCAGCGATTGAAAATGCATTGTGTTTGCGAGGAGCTTCCGATGCCGCGATTATTAATTTGCGTCTGACCGATCGCGCGTAGATCCTGGAAAATCACCAGAGTATCGATTTTGCCGGGCAATGCCGCAGCGCGTGATGACGCAGTCGCTCTTACGCGCCGCCTCAAGCACGGCCATGTCACGCAAGCATGGGGCTGGGACCGCTGGTTCATCAAAATTGTTGATATGCACGGCCACAAGATCGACGAAGTCCCGATTGCGGATGCTTGAAATAACAATCGACCTTCTTTGCGCCGCGGCTATTTAGACCGTCAGGCGCACTCAATGATTTGTACGGCGTTGTAAGCTTGTCGGCAGGCGGAGCGCCTCCTCGCCACAACTAAGCAGATACAAAAACGATTGGAGGCGTCTTACGAACCGGCTCTATTCTGAAGAGGAGCCTTGGCACCTCCAAATAGCGAAGAGTTCCTCAGGCTCCAGAACCAAAACATTGACTTGCGTCAAAGAGCATCAGCTCGTTCGCGATAGCTACAACTGTCTAGCGTCAGGAGGCAGGCCATGAATGAGCTGAAGTTGCGCGACGATATTCTGGATGAGCTCGCCTATGAGCCCGTGGTCGATGCAGCCCATATCGGGGTAGCCGTCGATCAGAAGGTTGTGACGCTCACCGGGCATGTGAATAGCTATGCGCAGAAGCTTGCGGCCATAGCGGCGGTACGCCGGGTCAAGGGGGTGCATGGCATCGCGGACGAGATCGACGTGGTTGATCCCATGCAGGGAGGAGCGTCTGATGACGATCTTGTCAAACGTGTGATGACTCTGCTCTCGTGGGATAGCGTCGTTCCGTTCGAGGACATCCAGGTGACCGTTCACAGCGGCTTGGTGACGCTGACTGGCAAAGTCAATTGGCAATATCAAAAAAGCAGCGCCGAAGGCGCCATCCGAAGATTGGCGGGCGTTCGAGCCGTGATCAACAATATCGAGGTCGAACCTCATGCAGAGGCTGACAATGTCAAGGGCAAGATCGAAGCGGCTCTGAAGCGGCACGCCGAGGTGGAAGCCAGGGATATCCGTGTGACCGTTCGAGACGACAGTGAAGTCCTGCTAGATGGCACGGTTCACAGCTTCGGCGAAAAAATCGCGGTCGAGGACGCGGCGTGGTCAGCGCCTGGTGTGAAGAGCGTCAAAGATCGGCTTATTATCGTATCTTAGCATACAACGTCCGGCACAAACTTGACCCATCTATCGAGTTCACAGTCAACTTTCGTCGGGATCGAGCAGCTCTGCCGCCGAATACTGAAGCTGGCGATGGTGGTGCCGGCTAGACAAAAATTCCCCTAACCGCGTGTGATCGCTCGCCAGCGTAAGTCTCGTTTGGTTGATCAAGATCAACTGCATGACGCTCTCCCCGCATATATTCACTTGGCGATGAGAGGGATAAGTCATGCCCCACAAACAAGTCCTATTTCACTCTGCGGCTCGCGAAAAGGTCCTGCGAGGGGCGACGCTGTTGGCAGATTCTGTGCGCGTGACATTAGGTCCGAAGTCGAAATCGGTCTTGATTCAGAAGAGCTGGGGCGCGCCCATTGTCTGCAACGACGGCGTCACCATTGCCAAGGAATTCGACCTCAAGGACCCCGAGGAAAATCTCGGCGCACAGGTGCTCCGCCAAGCCGCAGAAAAGACCGGGGACGTGGTGGGCGACGGCACCAGCACTGCAACAATTCTGGCCCATGCCATCCTCGCTGATGGCGTGAGAAACGTAGTGGCCGGCGCCAGCGCGATCGATCTGAAGCGGGGCCTCGATCGCGCGGCACGCGCCGCGATCGAGGCCCTGCATGCAATGGCGCGCCCTGTGAAAACAAAGGAGGAGAAGGCGCAGGTCGCAACCATTTCAGCACACAACGACCCTTCGATCGGAGCGTTGGTTGCCGACGCGATCGAGAAGGTCGGCGGCGAAGGCGTGATTTCTGTCGAGGAGTCTAAAACCACCGAGACGATGCTGGAAGTCGTCGAAGGGATGAAGTTTGACCGCGGCTTTCTCTCACCCTATTTCGTGACGGACGCGGACCGAATGGAAGCCGTCCTTGAAGACCCCTCCATCCTGCTATGCGATCACAAGATCGGCGCGCTGCGCGACATCGTCTCGCTGCTTGAGCAGATCGCAAAATCCGGCCGACCGCTCCTGATCATTGCCGAAGATATCGAGGGGGAGTCGCTCGCGACCCTGATCGTCAATCAACTGCGTGGTGTTCTCAAATGCTGCGCTGTCAAGGCACCGGGTTTCGGGGACCGCCGCAAGGCAATGCTTGAAGATATCGGCATCCTGACCGGTGCGCAGGTCATCTCGGACGATCTCGGCCTCAAGCTCGAGAACGCCACATTGGAGCAGCTTGGCCGCGCAGCGCGTGTCGTTGCCGACAAGGAGAATACGACACTGATTGGCGGCAAGGGCGGGCGAGCCCAGATCGATGGGCGGCTCAAGCAGATTCGAAATGAAATTGAGAAGACAACCAGCCAGTACGATAAGGAGAAGCTTGAAGAGCGTCTTGCAAAGCTGTCCGGTGGAGTTGCCGTCATCCGCGTCGGAGCGCCTACTGAAGCGGAAATGAAGACAAAAAAGGAGGCGCTGGACGATGCTATCAGTTCGACGAAAGCGGCGGTGGCCGAAGGCATCGTGCCGGGCGGCGGCCTTGCGCTGCTTCGATGCATCGAGGCCGTCGGCAAGGAAGATGGGCTCTGTGACGGCGACGAGAGAACCGGCGTTCAGATCCTGAAGCGCGCGCTTGAGGGCCCTGCCCGGCAGATCGCCGAGAACTCGGCCGCCGACGGCGGGGTCGTCGTGGCGCGAATGCTGGGGGGACAAGGTAATTTCGGGTTCGATGCTTCGCGCAAGGAATATGTTGATCTTGTCGAGGCTGGTATCGTCGATCCGGTCAAGGTCGTTCGTACCGCACTAGAAAACGCAGTCTCAGTTGCAAGCGTGTTGCTGCTCACCGAAGCGACTTTGACTGAAATCCCAGAACCGAAGCGCGAGCGAACGGCGGAACCGGAAATGGCGATGTGACGGCGAATGACGTGCTCTCACGTTCATAGGCTTGATGTCACGGTCGCCGCGGGCGTTGTGGATCTTTGAGGTCTTGTCGAATCAAAAAAGAGCGGCAGGCAATCTTGGTCGCCGCCGAGATGATCTCAGGTGTCTCTGGAGTTAACGGCCACCTCACGCGGAGGCCTGAGTTCATCTATCAGAATTGCACCTAAAGCTCGATGGTCGTACCCACACTAGTTTGCAGGATCGTTCGCGATGAAAGGGGTGGAATCTCCAACCCCAACTAACGTCGGCAACCGAGGATCGCGGCACGTCTCTATACTAGCTGGACTGGACTGTCAGACCGCGTTTCAAAAGATCGCCAGAAATTGCGTTCATCTCATCCAAGAGCAGCGCGAGACCGCCATCAAGGCGGATCCGGATGCCGTTCATACTATGAGGATCGAGCTGACTCGGCTCCGGGCCGCAGTTCTTTTCTTCTCTCCGATGACCGACGACGATGCGTGGCTCGAAATTGAAAAGGAGCTTCGCTGGCTAAACTCAGGTCTTGGAAAAGCGCGCGACCACGACGTGACGGTCAGCTATGCCCGACGCAAGCGTTACCGTCGGTGGGCAAGAAGCTCTCGGCGCACGATGCTGCGCGCTGAACAGAAGGCGAATCGCGGCCTGCGCAAGAAACTCGCTTCGGATCGGTACGAGCGGCTGATGACGGCGGTCAACCGTTGGATCGCAAATGGTCCCTGGTTGAAGAACGATCTGTCGGTTCGCTTCGCGCGCGTCGACGAAGAGATCGACCAACGACTGCGCGGTTGGAGAAAAAGAATCCTCCGCCAGGGGCGACATATTCGTGCCCTGCATCGCAAACAACTGCACGGCCTACGAATTCAGTGCAAACGCTACCGTTATCTCGTCGCCACGCTACAGGATTTGGGCGTGAACATCGCAAAACAGGATCTAAGGTTCGCGAAAACCGCCAAGAGCGTCCACGGAACGTTGGGCGATCTCCGTGACCTCAAACGACTGCGCCGGGCAGCGCATAGCCGTCCGCCCGGCTACCTCAAGAGCAAGCGGCGATTGCTGCAACGAGCCGAGAAACTGTTGGAGCGTCGGCCGTAAACTGCCTCGGCTCGCGCTCGGTAATACCAACAATAGTCTCCCGCACACACGGTGCGGGTAGATCCATGCCGGCCCTCAGTGGAAATGACACTGATGATAGCCGGTTTCACCTATGTGGCTACCAAGATCGGCCTAGAGATCCGCGGCTTGATCTGCCTCAATTCGCAGGCTGCCAACTTCGTTCAGGTTACAGTGAACCTGAACTACACACGCGGCGCTTTTCTGAACTCGACCTTCCGGAAGCGGTAAGGACAGGCAAATGCTTTACATGGTAACCGCAGAAAAAATTCCCGGTGATGAGCGTTCACGAGAGCGTCTTTTTATCGAAGCCACCAGTGCTGGCGAGGCGTGGGCCAAGGCTGGTGACGAATGCAAGCGCCTGGGCGTAATGTCAGTGATCGTGGACGTTCGGATGCGGCCGTCCCGCACCGGCGCGAAGGCCCCGGGCAATTCCAGCTTTGCTAGCAGCGAACGGATCGGCCAGCGGACACGACTTAACGTGCTTCAATCAGCAGTAGGTGCGCTGTTTCTCGCAATCTTGGCGATGACCGGATGTTTGGCGCTTGCTCCCGCCCACGCACAGCAGACGACCAGCGTATCTGATGACGTACAGAAAGGTCACTACCTGGCAGTCCTGATGTGCTCGAACTGCCATGTTGTCAGCCCCGGCCAATCAATCGAACCGACTTTACGGCCACCCGCACCATCGTTCGAATCCATCGCCCAACGCAGTACCACCAGCTCTGAGGCGCTAGGAGCGTTTCTCACCACAACGCACCGGCATATCGGGAACTCCGCCGGCATGCCCAATCCTGAACTTCTCGACTTTCAAATGGGACAAGTGAAAGCTTATGTCTTGAGCTTGCGCAACTCCAATGCGGCTGCCGCTGGCCGCAACCCGCCGGCAACCAGGCCAGAACTCTGCCACGGCGAAATTGCACGTGTGGAATTGCTGATCAGCAAAGCCCGCGCGGGCGGTAAGGCTGTGGGTAGCGCACCCGAATCTTCCGCAGCACGGCTCCATCGGCAGCCTAATGTCAAATCTGTCCAGCAAGCAAAAGACGAAGCTGAAAAAAACGTCGAAACGGCACTCGCATTCGCTCGTGAATTAGAAGCTGAAGGTCTGGACGCCGAATGCACCGCAACGCTTCAGAAAATTGAGCCGTCATCTGGTTCACGTGACTGACAACCATGTGACCCATACCGTTCAGTCTGTGCTCAGTGCAATTGAGGAGATCGTCTCCTCAATTCACGTCATTCCCGCTCGCACTCCACACGACATTCTCAGGGAGTGCTTTGCCCGGGGCGAGATCGACAAGGCTGAGCTCAAGGACCGGCGACGTCTGCTCGGCGAGTGAGCCCCACCGGCTCGCTGAGCTGCATAGGAGAAAGCCCATGCAAATCCTGCTGATTTTGAACGACCCCCCGTACGGCACCGAGCGGTGCTACAACGGCTTGCGCCTTGCCCTCGCTCTCCCCAAGAGCCATCCTGCGATTACCGTGACCGTCTTCTTGATGGCGGACGCGGTCACAGCCGCGAAGTCGGGCCAGAAGACGCCAGACGGCTATTACAATGTGGAGCGAATGCTGAAGGGCGTAGTCGCTGGCAAGGGGCAGATTCTTCTCTGCGGTACATGTATGGATGCCCGTGGCCTCGCCGATACTGAGATTCTAACAGGCGCACGACGCAGCACCATGGCGGAACTCGCGGCCATGACCATTTCCGCCGAGAAGGTGCTGGTCTTTTGAATCACCCCGGTGAACTGGAAAGTTGCCAAAGCCAGTTGCCGCTCCGCGCGCGCCGTTCTCCCCCAGCAGGACGACAGGTCCGCTCCCGCAATCGCTGCGCTGGATGCTATCCATCTTCATTCTGAAGATACCTTCGCGCTCGTCGAAACGCCCGGTCAGTCGCCATAAACCGCGCCAGCATCGGAGCAACGAGCGAGTTCAGATCAATTGTATGAGCACCTTCTCGCTTTAGCACTTCGGCATAGGCTCTCAAGTCACGGTGAACCGCAGCCGGGAGTCTTATCGTCATTGTGACCGGCTTCTCATCCTCGATGACGCCTATCTTCAATTTGCTCACGTCTGTCACTCCCGATAGGGCTCGAGCACCAGATCGCGACTGACGATCACGTTCACTGGGAACCCTGGCCTGATTGTCAATGTAGGTTGAATGTTCAGGTTGCGGCGCACCACCTGCTGTCCAGTTTGGTTCAGCGAATTCGCCGCGCTCAACCGGAGAGCCTGAATAATGTCCGTGTTACTGCCTGTATCAGCACCGGAGCCAAGCTCCGCTCCGACGCCAAGAATAGTCGAGAGGAGCGCGGCCTTGAATAGCTCAGCCCAATGGTTGTCGACCTCATCCTCGAGACCGGAATATCCGCCTGCATCCGCTCCCTCTTGACGTTCCAGTACGATGGAGCGACCGTTGGGCATGATCAGCCGTGTCCAGACCAACAGCACGCGCGATTGTCCGAATGCCACCTGACTATCATAAATGCCTATCAATCGTGCCCCCTGCGGCACCAACTTGGCGCGGCCAGTAGGAGAATCAAAAACCGCTTCGGTCACCTGCGCAGTAATTTGGCCGGGAAGATCAGAGCGGATTCCGGTGATAAGGGCTGCAGGGATGATCGTTCCCGCCTGAATGACACAGGGCGAAGCCGGACGAGATATCCTGTCAGGCGTCGTCGTTCGTGGGTCGACGGGCATTGACGAATAACAGCTTCTCATCACGTCGGCGCAGAAATCCATGCCGGCGTCCCGCGTGTGTCAGCCAAATTGTTATCTTGCGCCGCCAGCCTCGGCACCACGATTCCAAATTATCGAATTGCACCCACGACGAGGGCCGCAAGTCCCTACGCTATGGCATCAAATGGACTATTACGCGCTCCAAGTTCTCGCGACTTGATCGAAATCAAACTTGTCCATTTGTATCGAGCTCATACTAAAAAGGCATAACCCGAGCGAGACGAGACAATCATGACAACCCTTTTTTGCGAGACTCCGCGATTGAAGGGAGCCGGTGAAATTAAACCGTCTGAGAATGCGACAAACGATCAGTCAAGCCGGCAAGGTCGACGGAAGCTGGCTACTGTCTCATGGTATGGCCGAGTCCTCATCATCGCCACGCTGTTGCTTGCGGCCGGTTGGGAGCTTTTCCATTGGCTCCTCATGATCGTCACTCAAGATTAATGTCACTTGCGTCAGCGGCGGATCAAGTCACTGACGCGACGAAAATCAAAACTTTCATCGACACTAAAATTAGGAATTCTAATCATGAAGGCCCGAGATGTAATGATTTCTCCCGTTGTTACTGTAAGGACAGGCGCGACTGTTCGCGACGTCGCACGCATCTTGCTTGAGAAACACATAAGTGCAGTTCCTGTTGTCGACAGTGCAGGCAAGGTCGTAGGCATTGTCAGTGAACGCGACTTGATGCATCGCGCGGAGGCCGGGACTGAACGCCCCTACTCATGGTGGGTGCATTTCCTGGCCGGCGACGCGACTATCGCGGCTGATTACGTCAAATCGCATGCGACAAAGGTTGATGACGTTATGACCTGCGAAGTCATAAAGGCGGCCCCGGAAACACCATTGCATGAAGTCGCGACAATGCTTGAGGAACATGCGATCAAACGAATCCCGATTGTGAGCAGGGATGGCGATCTCGTCGGCATCGTCAGCCGTGCAAACTTGATCCAGGTGATCGCGAGCGCCCGCCCAAAGCTTGAAATGACTCTTCCGGATGCCGCGATCAGGCAAAAGCTCCTTGACGAGATGAAGAAGCAGCCGTGGGCGCATAGGTACAACCTGAGCGTCACCGTAGCGGGCGGGGTTGTGGACCTGTGGGGCTACGCTCAGTCTGACGACGAACGGCGAGCGATCCGCGTGGCGGCCGAGGCCATTCCGGGAGTGGTTCTGGTCAACGATCACCTCGCGGACAGCCCAGTATTCGCCTACTGACTGTCGCTTGCGCCAGAGGTCGCAGCACGATTAAGCAGACCGCTGCAGGAGCGGGCGGAGCACCACGTTATGCTGCAGAGTTTGTTTTTCTGGGGAACTCCGCGCTCGGGACGTTCAGGCTAGATCGGCTCGATATTTTGGTCGCCATTGCATAGCGATTTTCGCCTGCATTTTGTGATCGTGAAACGGCAGCTGACCTATACCCGTTGTTGCGAGAAAAAGGAGAAGAGCATCACCGTCGTTTGTACCGCTGACGCGAAAATTGTTGCGAGCCTTCGGATATTGGCTCGGCTGCGGAGACGCTCATGTCGGCGAGTACTTTTCCTTCAGATGGGAAGCAGGTGAAGGCGTGTATAATTTCGATTGGGAGAGGGTGAGCGTGCCAAACTTCAGCGATTGATCGACGACGTTCTTTCGGAGCGGATGGAGGCACCATCGTGGTGGTTCACCACCAGGTGAACGTGCAGTGATATCGGCCGTGCTGCGCAATCGCAGACATCTCATTGAATCGGCTGTCGTTTACAATCGGAGCATCATTCCGAACCTATGCGCCGACGCGGCGGTGGAAGTGCCCGTTATCGCCGATATGGCAGGCATCCACCCTGTCTCTCTTGGGCCGCTGCCGGATGCCATTGCGAAGCTCATGGCTACCCAAGTCAGTGTTCAGCAGATAGCTGTCGAGGCCGCAGTGCACGCACCTAAGGAGTTAGCGTCGCAGGCGCTGCTGATTGATCCGGTCGTCAATTCCGAGGAGGCTGTTCGGGGCCTTATCAACGGATAGGGCTGATAATGATGGGCAATCCGAATAGAAGCGGAAGCAATGCGAGGCGCGCAATCGGCACATGGACCGCAACGATGAAGCTCATCCCCTTCGAAGATTGTCATAGATGCGCCGGCCCAGCCGGATCGCCGTGACAATCGATCCGAAATCATCATCCAGCAGCACGAGGCTTCGCGGGCCACATCCGTGCGGGGGGCCGCCCATGGCGATGCCAATATGCGCGGCTTTCAGCGACGGCGCATCGTTGACTGTCAATCGGCTCCCAAATTTGACCCCGTATCGGCTTCCAATTTTGACCCCTTTGAGCGGCGGGTTTTGGCGGTAGCGCTCGGCTCGTCGGAGCTGGCCGGGATAGCGGAGACGAGACGAGCGCGGGTCGCTTGATCGTCGTCGCGGC